>JAFXVI010000080.1 GCA_017524595.1 Lachnospiraceae bacterium
AAGAAGCGAATCTGCTATGCTGCTGACCTTGGATGAACTGTCTGACGTACTGTTTATGATCTCGGATATCTGCCTTACCGCAGATACCGCCTCCTTGCGTTCACTGTCAGCGAGCATGGCTGAGTCGGTTATCTTCCTTACTGCCTCGATAAGAACCTGCATCCTTTCACGTATCTTATCAAATACTTCTATAACACTCTCGACATCACCCTGTTGCTGCCTCACAACCTCTTCAGCGTGCTGTGCGCTCTCGACACTGATCCTCGAATGCCCGTCTATCTTACCTATCTTATCGTCAATCTCTACCGTAGCCGAAGACGACTGGTCGGCAAGTTGTCTTATCTCATCGGCAACTACTGCAAATCCTCTTCCGGCTTCTCCTGCACGCGCCGCTTCTATCGATGCATTAAGCGACAGAAGATTGGTTTTATTTGAGATCGCATTTATCGTCTCGACAAACTCAGTGATACTCAGGGCATCCTTCTGAAGCTTCAGGATATTCTCGCCAACCCTGGCTGAGAGCTCTGATGTCTCGGCTGCTCTGACGGCCAGATTGTTGACCATGTCGGTACCTTCATTTATCATCTGCTCCGTATCCTGTATCGCTCTCTCGATCTCATCAACATCGGCATTTATCTCCTTGATGCGTTCCGAAAGATTATTGGTTACACTGATACACTCGGATGCATGCTCCTCCTGCCTTACTATTCCGGCATTGATCTCGTCTATCGCCGCACCTATCTGACCGGAATAATCGGAAATGGCCGTGGATGCTTCATTTACATCACGAGCCGATCCTTCAAGGTTATATGCCGTATCCGACAGTTTATAGATCAGCTTCTTATTGTTCACGATCATATTGGAAGCGGAATTTGCAAGGAACTGGAATTCGTCCCTTCCCTTTGCCTTTACATCTACTGTAAGATCACCGTTTGCTACTTCGTCAAGCTTCTTTGAAATACGTTTCATGTTATTCTGAATGCCGGAAGCTATTATCGTTCCGATAAGAGCAGCCAGGACGGCTGCGACCGCCACCATGATGACAGTCATGGTCTTGATGGATTCAGCCTGGCCTGTAACGGTTACCAGAGGAATAAGCGCACATACAGCCATATTGTTGAACTCGCTTTTTTTATACATGTAGATATAATCGGCGCCATTGTATGTAACATTCTTATAACCCGCTTCCATCTCGGGATCATAGAAACTCTGATTTGTAAAAACCGTATCCGTAAGGACTGTTTCCGAATCCGGATCGATCGCAAATTCGGAACCGTCGGGCAGCACAAGCCCTACTGTGCTTCCCTTTCCGAAATCCATACCATTAAGGATATTGAATATGGTCTCCTTGTCCACATCAACTATGATATATGCAAGCTTTGATCCATCCTGTATCTGGAAGCTGTACAGATATCCGTTCTTATCAAGAGAAAGAGCATCATCAATGATATCATGAGAGGATACCCAGCGCGGAAGCTGGGACGGATCGTTGGTCTTTTTCAGCTCTTCAAGATACTCGTCATAAACACCCGGAAGCTTATCCTGAACTGCGGTACTGAGCATATCATACGCATTCTTTGTAACTATATGGATATCTTTAATGAAAGGATTGGTTGACTGTGAGGACATGAGCACAACTCTCTCATCCGAGTAGTATTTTCCCTTCTCGGCAGGCTTCTTCCCGGGCATACCGATAACATAACTCTCTATACCCGCATCCAGCATATATCTCATGGCTTCCGACTGAATGAAGGTATTGCTCATATCCAGATAATCCACAGCCATATCTATCGTCTGTGTTGTCGATTCGATAAATCTGTCGCTGAGACCCCCTGCCGACTGCCTATATGATATGTAGCCGACCACAGCCATGAATACCACCGGAATGATAAAACATACAAAGATCTTATTCCTTATACCCAGCAATCCGACGCGTTTCTTCTTCATGTGTAACCCTCCGCTTTGTTTATTGATCTGTAAAGATGTTTTATTTGGCTGAAAATATGACGTTCATATTACCGTCGTGATCGGCAATATGATTCTTTTGCCATGATATGTATATTCTATCACACATTATGCGTCAACTCTATCATTATTATTCTTTTCATCATTTTTTACGGACATTCAGTCTGTAGCCCAATATCGCTCCTACCACGCCGCCGATGATATGAGACATATTTGAAACATTATCCGTTATCGTTATCCCTTCGATCACCTGCTGGCCTATATAAAGAACCGCAACAAGTATAAATGTAAGAGGTATCTCTCCCTCTTTAAATCCCGTAAAAGAAGCAAGTATGATAAATGCGAACACGATCCCGCTTGCCCCGCATAAAGCCACATTTGGAAAAAGTATGAAATTCCCGAATGAAGTCACGAATGCCGTTATGAGCATGATGTGGGACAGCATACGCGCACCGTACTTTTCCTCGAGCATGGGACCGAGCAGGAGCAGATATGATGCATTGCCTACAAAATGCCCCCATCCGTCATGTCCTAAGACATATGTGAAAAATCTTATATATGTAAACGGGTTTTTTAGGGACGACCGGTATGTCATAAACAACAGCCTTGTTATCCTTCCGCCCGAGATCATGCCGAACAGGGTGACCGCAAAACAGGCTATCACAAAGCCAAGTACGATCGGTGAATTAAATGTGATTATCGGTTTTTTTCTTGCCATTTCTCCCCTCCGTGATGTACATGTATGTGCATGGATGTACTTATATTTCTGTCCGGGATGATCAGAGCCACTCCCTGCTCCACGGATGCCACTTCTTTACTTCCGAATCCTGCGCATACCTTTCGGGATCCTTGCCTA
>JAFXVI010000081.1 GCA_017524595.1 Lachnospiraceae bacterium
GAATACCAAAGCATATTAAATCTGAAAGTGAATCGATTTGAATTCCAAAACGCTTCTCCAAATCAGTTCTGTTTTGTTTTGTTCTAGCAACCTTGCCATCAAATCCATCAAGCAAGCCTGAAATCATAAGAAACAGTGTGCCGCAGTATGGATGTCCCACCTCTGTCATTGTAAAAATAATTCCAAGCAAGCCTGAGCAAGTTGAAAGATAAGTTAAAATAACCGTGTAATCATAAACTCCTATCATTCTTCTTCCTCCCATATAAATATCCGATCAGGGTTATGATCCCGCATATCGCCACGCAGGTATAAAACGTTATCCCACGGCTGATCATTACAGAACTGAATGCTGTCTCGCGGCCCATGATCTCAGTGAATCCGTCTATCATAAGAAAATCCGAGATACCCATTGCACCCGGTATAGGAACAAAATTGTATCCTATTGTGATCAGACATTGCTTGGCAAAGATCAAGCCCGCATAACTTTTGTTTCCACCAAGCGACAGATATATGAACGTCGGAACAACAATCTGTGAAGCGCGCTGCAGCAGATTCCATACAAGCGCATGGATCAGCATCTTGTTGTTCTCTGCCATGAGTTTCGAACACTTCTCATAATCAGCACTGATCTTCTGTATTTTTTGCAGCCTGTTTTCTGTGCGCCTGATTATTCCCTTACGGTTTAAAAACAGTATAAATCTCGAGAGCAGATCGAAAATAACAGTTCCCTTTTTCAAAATGCTCAAAAAGAAAAGTGACAGACCGATAAGCACTACAAAGCCCAGGATAATGAGCACCCTGGATAATGTATTGAAATCCAGAAATGATTGCGGTATAACACATATTGATATTATCCCGAGTATTATGACAGATACAGAATACATCATGAGATTCAGCACCAGAACCGCACTCACAACCCCTGCCGGTATTCCTTTTCTGTACATGAAAAATGCACTCGCCGGCTGCCCTCCTGTTGCTGATGGTGTAATAGCTGAAAAGAAAACATCAGATGTGCTGTATAACAGACCGCTCTGATAACTGCATTTATATCCCGCATCCTTAAGTATCGAACGTATGGCAAGTCCTTCAAACCACACAAACAACGCCGCAAATATGATGCCCGGAATAAGCCATTGTTTGTCAGAGGAGACCAGGGCACTAAGCAGGTCTTCAAAAGACATTGTACGGCTCTGTTTAAGAACCGTATTCACGGTAAGCACTGCAAGCGCAAGTGAGATAAACGCCCACATCATATTCTTATATTTACTGTTTATCTTTCCGGATCTCATGACTTCATCTCACGCTTATTCTCGTACATCTTTTCATCCGCACGTTTCAGCGTGTCCTCTATACCGCAGTCTTTTCCGGAATCATATATTGCGTATCCGATAGCCGCGCTTACTCTCTCCCACGGTTCCAGATCTTCCTCAGTCATATTGTGCTCAATACATGCCTTAAACTGCTCAACATTCTTATCAAGATTTTTAAAATCCTGACGCTCAACAACTACCACAAATTCATCACCGCCGATCCTGAAAACAGGTGATCGTTTAAATATCGAACACAGGACATCGCACAAGCTGCATATGACCCTGTCACCCTTCTCATGACCGTAACTGTCATTTATATTCTTGAGACCGTTCATATCAACCATAACTATGCCTACATTGGTATTCCCTCCAACGATCTCTTTATTGATCCGCTGTATCTCAGTATCGTATCCTCTTTTGTTTCGTATTCCCGTAAGCGCATCCCTGTTGGCCATCTCATTCATGATATCTGCCTGTTCTCTCGTAGTGATCAGTTCCTGCCTTGTGGCAAACAGGGTCTCGATCTGGTCGTTCAGATCACTCTCCATCTTCTTCATGGAAGCAGCAAGAACCTCAATCTCATCCCCGGTCTTTATATTGAGCATGGAAAAATCATTCCTCTCAAGACCGCCAAGTTCGGGACTCACGCCCTTATATGTGGAAGCAACCTTCGACAGCTGATTTACAGGCTTAATAACATAATGGTTAACTACGAGTATTCCTATGATTCCCATTATTACAGTCAGGGCGACATGTATCCAGATATTTATACTGCCGTAATAATGCAGGAGTCTGGATATCTCCTCCATCGAAATATCCACTGCCGCATATGCGATCACCTCGCCGTTATAATGTATCGGGGCGGCAGCAGTCACCAGCCATCCATATTCATTCGTATTTGTTTCATATGGTGGAAATCCGCGCTCGGGATCTTCAAGCGTAGGGTAGTTCACCGGATATATTTCATCAATACATCCCGGCGGGCATGCATCCTCAACTGCTGCATCGCACAAGTATACCCAGTTTTTCCTTTCCGGATCGATCCACATGAGATATATACAGTCAACCTCACTGTTTTCCTGAAAATTACGCATCCAATCTCTTAAGGCAACAAAATCCGGTGATTCTGCCACAATGTCATACCGGGACATATAGGCATCAAATTCAGGTGAACCCCATTCATCGCTGCGAATCTTATTATCGGCCTTATCATAAATATCAACAACCTGATCGCGAAGACGCAGCACCTGCCCGGCATCAATAACAGAAGCAACCGTATTAGCTATTGCCATTGAATCCTCGGAATAATGGCCGTCAGTAATAGCACTGATGAACCGTCTGTTTAAAAAGCTTCCGACCACGCATACAACAAGCATCATCAGTGAGATCAGCAGAACTGTCTTTTTTCGCAGAGAAAACTTCATGATACGCTATCCTCTCATAAGTATAGACATAGTTATTATACTCTAAAAATATTGATTTTTACAGTGCTAAATATTTATTTTTACTGTATTATACTTAGGTAATGTAATTTCGGGGCAAAATCATGCAAATACAGGAAATATCCTTTTACAGACAATTCAAATGCATTGGCGGCAAATGCAAACATACCTGCTGCCGCGGATGGATGATACCCCTGACTGCTGAAGATAAGTCAAGGTTTAAGCAGGAGAGAGGTTTACTCAGGCTGTCTCTTAACGGTGCAATGTCCTCCCGCGATATACTGTGTTTTAATAAGGGTTCGGGTTCCTGTCCCTTTCATAACAGGAACGGCCTGTGCTCTCTCCAACTGAAAAAGGGGCATGACTTCATACCTGAGGCATGCAGGATGTTCCCGCGATTTTACAGGAATTATAAGGATTTCGAAGAGCATTACATAGATCCGGCATGTCCGGAAGCCGCCCGTCTGCTTCTTGAAAATGCAGGGAAAATGACTTTGACCGGATCATTCGGGGAGCCTCTCAGTGATCCCTGCACCACCAATGACGACCCCTGTCTCCTGAACGATATGGTGCGTGTGCGAACCGCGATATTAGAGAAACTTAACGGGATAGACGATGTCCGGACACTCAACAGGGTATTCAACGCTATCCGCTCTTATTCATCGCTGCTTCAGGGCGCTTATCTGAAAGGTGAAAACAATGTCATATCCTCATATCCGTTTGACAGCTTCACTACTTCGGATGATCTGCCCCTGTTCCCTATGAACACAGGAGTATTCAGGAGCATAATGAATACCTCCTTCTATCACATGAGGCTTAAGACGACCAATCCTTTCCTGTACAAGCTGTGCCGGCTGTATTTCGACAAACATTATGACCTTATGTCATCACAGGCCGCATGGGAAAGTGCTGTTTCTGACTTTGTTCAAAAATACAAAGAAGCGGCCGGTTATTCGGCCGCTTATTATGCTTATTATCTGTATCTTTATTTTCTTAAAAGCTACGAGGATTACAGCTTTTTAAGGAATGCATCCCTCGGAATGATACACACGAATATGATATTCATGTTTTCACTGCTGCTCTCCTACGAAGAGCCTCTTCTGTATCCTGACAGTCTTGCAGATATCATCTCAATGTATGACCGTCGTGCTTGCTTCAACGATGAGATTATGGACGAGATGTACCGCTGTCTTGATCTGGAATATCCGAACAGGATAAGCTAAGCTGTCTTCTTATCCTCCACCTTTCCTATAACAAGCAATGTCACTATCATAAGCACAATCCCAAGCGGAAGACAGATCAACCAGTTCCTGATGAATCCGGTTATTATATATACCACAAACGAAACCGCGGCAGCAGTCATCGCATATGGCAGCTGCGTTGATACATGTCTGATATGATTACACTGAGCTCCCGCGCTGGCCATGATCGTGGTATCGGAGATCGGTGAACAGTGATCGCCGCATACAGCACCTGCCATACATGCGGAAATTGCGATTATCATAAGTTCGTTGTTTAAGTCTGCTCCGAATACATTTACTACTATCGGAATGAGTATACCAAAGGTACCCCATGAAGTTCCTGTGGCAAATGCAAGTAAGGTTCCGATCAGGAACACTATGGCCGGGAGCATGCTCATAAGTGCGTGATTACCGGCAAAACTCTCAACCAGTCCTGCAACGTACTCCTTGGCACCCAGAGCATCCGTCATAGCCTTAAGTGTCCATGCAAATGTAAGGATCAGGATCGCGGGAACCATACTCTTGAAACCTTCAGGAATGGCAGTCATGCACTCTTCAAAGTTAAGCACCTTCGTAGCCATCATAAAGATCATTGTGATTATAAGAGCTGCAACAGAACCGTATACAAGACCTACTGATGCATCTGAATTTGAAAATGCATCCACAAAACTTTCGCCGTCAAAGAAACCTCCGGTGTATATCATCCCCAAAACACAGGTTATGATCAGGATAACAATGGGCAATACAAGATGAATGACCCTGCCCTTTACCGAGGCAGCCGGGTGAGGCTGATCCTCGGCACCCGTCATACCTGAATGCACTTTTTTCTCCTTGTTCTCGACTTTAAGCCTGTGATGCATCTCAGCAAGCTTCATAGTACCAAAATCCATATTTCTGACGGTAAGTGTTATCATCATCGCAATGGTAAGAAACGCATAGAAATTATATGGTATGGCTCTTATGAACAAAGTCAGTCCGTTTGCTCCGTCAACAAAACCCGTAACTGCTGCGGCCCACGAAGAGATGGGAGCTATTATACATACCGGGGCTGCCGTCGCATCTATAAGATAAGCCAGCTTCTCCCTGGATATCTTATGCTTATCCGTAAGCGGTTTCATTACAGAACCCACGGTAAGGCAGTTGAAATAATCATCGATAAAGATAAGGATACCAAGCATGATCGTGGCAATCTGGGCTCCTGTTCTCGTCTTTACATGTTCTACAGACCATCGTCCAAACGCCTCCGAACCTCCGGCTCTGTTTATAAGCATGACCAGACTGCCCAGTACCACAAGAAAGATCAGTATACCCACGTTCCAGCCATCCGATAGCTGTGCTATCATACCATCAGGAAAAACCTGCTGTATAGTTCCCGTAAATGAAAAACCGGAATACAGAAGACCTCCTGCGATAATACCGATAAACAGTGAGGAATAGACTTCCTTGGTGATAAGTGCTAGACCGATGGCTATCAAAGCCGGCACCAGTGACCAAAAAGTATTCGCAAACATAACACACCCTCCCTTGCAAAAGATAACAACATCATAGTACAAAAAAACGCCTTGCGCAACCTTCGCCGCACAAGACGCCTAATACTTTTTTTCTTTTTTCATGCTTTTGCTTCGAAAAAGCAGCCCATCTGTCCGGGTACTTTCTCTTCCTCCTTCTCCGCTAAGATTTCGTCATACATTGACCTTCTCTTTTTCCTTCCCTCTTCCTTATCCCTGTCCTTATTACGCCTTAATCCCTTATACGGGAACATTGCAGAGACAGCCGGTATATCGGGTGGGGCGGGCGGCGGAGGAAGTATGTATTCAACTCCTACCATGTTGATCATAAAGATCACCTCCCGTATTTTATTCCTCTACCCTATATATCGGCTGTCTCTTTCATTAACATTAGGATCTTGCAGTCAAATCCTGATAACCCGGATACTTATCACCTAAAGAGCCAGGCCCGAAAGGACTCCCTGAAGCTCTCCCACATTGATAGTCTCCATGAAATACTCGGGATTTCCGGTATATGCCCACTGACTCCTCAATTTGTTCCATTCATCTGCCGTGAAAGTACCGGTCACTCCGGTCTTATCGGTGAAAGTAACATTTCCGAACATATCCCTTACTATCCTTCCGTGAAGAGACCTTTCCTTCTTCTTCTTTTCTTCTTCTTCGTTCCAGCCTCCACTGATCTCATTAAGTTCAGCATCATTGAGCTTCTTTTCATTCTCTGCCATTATTCTTCCTCCTGTTCATGCCATAAGCCAGAGTGTCTCCTCATAACTCATAACTTAATTTTCTGATTACATATATTTATACGATAAGATACGAAAGATGGCAATGCTTTTTATCCTTTATATCCGATCTCGTCTGCCAGCTTCTTCTCTATAACAACAATTGCATCTCGATGCAGACGCATAAAAGTAGCCGGACACATCGGATCGATCTTGTCATCCATAAGCAGCTTTTTAGCAGCATCCTGCTTATTTCCGTTTATTATCATCAGCAGCGTTTTAGCCTTCATGATGCTTCCCATTCCCATGGTCACTGCGAATCTTGGAACTTCATCACGGCTTGCAAAAAACCTTGTATTTGCATCGATCGTGCTGTCTTCAAGAGTTTCCTTATGCGCCTTCTCATACAGGAAAGCTCCCGGCTCGTTGAATCCAAGATGTCCGTCAGGACCCACGCCCAATACCTGAAGATCGATATCGGTTTTATCAAGGATATCATTAAATTCCTTAAGATTAACCTCCACATCTCCGGTTCCTTTTGCAACATAGGTATTTGCCTTGTCAATATTTATATGGTTGAACAGATTGTCATCCATGAAATACCTGTAGCTCTGCTCATGGGTCGGCTCAAGACCCACATATTCATCAAGATTGACCGAATGAACCTTTGAAAAATCAAGTCCCTCTTCCTTACATCTTCTTGCAAGCTCCTTATACATGCCTACCGGACTTGATCCGGTTGCGAGCCCGAGCGTACATGTAGGATTCTCCCTTACAAGCTTCTCGATAACGTCAGCTGCTTTCTTAGCTCCTTCTTCATACGTGTCTGCTATTATAACCTTCATTTTTTCTCCTCCATTAAATCCTTTGTCCTGATCATTTCCGATTAATCGTTTTCTTTTACCACTATCTTCCTTGCTTCCTTGTAAATGCTGTTTTCGGGAATAACTCCGCGAACACAGGAAACAGGATACACATTGCTGTCACGACCTATCACGGTTCCCGGATTGAGCACGCTGTTGCAGCCGACCTCAACCCTGTCACCAACGAGAGCACCCACCTTCTTACGTCCTGTCTCTAACAGTTCTCCTTCGTTCTTTATAACAACCAACTTCTTGTCTGACTTTACATTACTGGTTATCGAACCGGCTCCCATATGAGCCTTGTATCCAAGGATCGAATCACCCACATAGTTGTAATGGGGAACCTGAACGTTATCGAAAAGGATAACATTCTTAAGCTCAGTTGAGTTGCCCACAACGCAGTTGTCTCCTACAAGCGCCGACCCTCTTACAAAGGCTCCGGGACGCACCTCACTCTTATGTCCGATGATGCACGGTCCGTCTATATAATTGTTCGGATATACCTTAGCGTCTTTGGCAATCCATACATCTTCCTTCGGATGATCGTATTCATCTTCACTTAAGGTTTCGCCTATCTTAAGTATCAGTTCCTTGATTCCTTCAAGAGCCTCCCAGGGATACTTAAAACCCTTAAGGTAATCAGCCGCTTTTGTATGGCTTAAATCATATAAATCGCTTATTGTACACTTCATAGAATACTCCTCCGTTGATTTTTCATATTTCCGAAAGTCCCAGAAAACTTCTTTAGGTTTACATAACCTATCTATCCTCTCACCTTGATCAGATGTCCTGAAGTTTTCATCGCATCTATTATCTCATCCACGCACTTCTCGCAATCTTTGTATGTGGATGCCTCTGACATTACACGAAGCACGGGTTCCGTACCTGAAGCACGAAGCAGTACACGTCCTTCATTTCCAAGATATGCTGTAGTATCCTCTACCGCCTTCTTTACCGCCTCGTCATCAAGGGTCTTCTCCTTGTCATCGACTTCCACATTCTTAAGCACCTGCGGATACATCTTCACTTCCGATGCCAGTACGGATAACGGCAATTGGGTCTCGACCATGACCGTCATCAGCATTATTGCCGTAACAAGACCATCTCCCGTATGTGCATATTTTCTGAAAATAACATGTCCGGACTGTTCACCTCCGATCATATGGTTATTCTCTTTCATGTTCTCATATACATATCTGTCTCCGACCTTTGTCTTCTCGTAATCTATACCGATATTGTCAAATGCCTTATAAAGACCGAAGTTCGACATCACTGTTGTGACCACCGTATTACTGGGTAGCATTCCCTTGCCCTTAAAATGTTTGGCACAGATATACATTATCGTATCGCCATTTACTACATCCCCGTACTCATCGACTGCAAGACACCTGTCAGCATCGCCGTCAAACGCGAATCCCACATCAACCTTGTGTTCCCGCACATATTTCTGAAGTCCTTCAATATGAGTGGATCCTGCGTTAAGATTGATGTTTACGCCATCGGGAGTATTGTTCATAACATAATTCTTGGCACCCAGCGCATCAAATACTGCGCGGCCTATCATCCATGCACTGCCGTTCGCACAGTCAAGTGCCACCTTACGGTTCTCAAATGATACGGGTGCGATCGAAGTCAGATATCCTATATACCTGTTCCTTCCTGAATAAAAATCAATCGTCTGTCCTATCTTATCATCCATCGCGGGATGCACATCATCAAGCTCTCCATCAATAAACTGCTCCACAAGGTCCTGAACTTCATCCTCCATCTTCTCACCCTCACGGTTAAGGAGCTTGATACCGTTATCATAAAATGGATTATGGCTTGCGGATATCATGATCCCGCAATCAAAACCCTCAGTCCTGGTAATATAGCTGACACATGGTGTAGTCGTGACATGCAGCAGATAGCAATTACCTCCGGTTGAAGTGATCCCTGCAGAAAGTGCGCTCTCATACATGTATGACGAACGTCTTGTGTCCTTGCCAATAACTATCTTGGCAGGTTTGTCCTTACTGTAATACCATCCAAGGAACTGCCCGATCCTGAATGCGTGCTCAGCGGTCAGCACAACTCCAGCCTTACCCCTGAACCCGTCTGTTCCAAAATACTTGCCCATAGTTCTCTTCTCCTTTTTCTTCTCCCCGGATACGCCATGCCGCGCTTCCCTGGTCCTCCCGTCAAACGGTTTATCAGCAGTTACCGGTATCATCCAGAGCTTGCCTTCCTTCTTTACTCCCTTGATCTTCCCGTCCCTGCAGAGCATTGTGATACGCCTTTCTGTCATATCCCATTTGACGGATGCTTCATGAACATCGATGTATTTCATTCTGCTCCTTTCATAAATAAAAATATCTGCGGTAAATGAAATATATGATTACATTTCATTTGTACCGCAGATATTTTTATTTGTCAAGTTATTTGTCCATGTTATGTCAAGATAGCAATTTTATATCTTGACATTTGATGCTCTTAACGATTATCATTCCCTGTGCCATAATACTGACCATAATACTTTCCGTAATACCTCTCGTAATACTTTCCGTAATACCTGCCATAATATCCCTTGCCGCCTATATTGATCTTGTTGAGTACAACACCGAGTATTCTTGCGTCTGCAACCTTAAGCTGATCAACGACCTTCTTTTCAAAACGATAGCTGATCGCCCCGCTCTCAATGACTATAAGCATCCCGTCGCATTTCCTTGCAATAACGGCTGCATCAATAACTGAACCGATGGGTGGAGCATCAATTATGACACAATCATAATGGCTGCGCGCATACTCAATAACTCCTCCAAAATGCTTTCCTCCCAGTAATTCGCTGGGATTAGGCGGAACAGGCCCTGCAAAAATAACTTCGAGATTATCAAAATCACTTACGCATATCGCATCTTCTATAGCCGTTTTCCTTGCAAGAATGTTGGTAAGACCATATCTTATGTTGCCATGCAGCTGTCTGGCACGCATTACCGATTTACGCATGTCCGCATCTATAAGCAGTGTATGGCTTCCATTCTCAGCAAAGCTCTTGGCCAATTCCATCGAAATGGTCGACTTTCCTTCATTAGGCGTCGCGCTGGTAAGTCCTATGACCTGTATATCCTCACCCGCAAATTCGATATTTGTCCTCAATGTCTTTAAGGCTTCATTAGTACGAAAATCATGTTTTTCTTTTCTAAGTTCAATTGTCTGCATATCCTACCACCATTCCTACGCCCCTGGGCGATACTTCTTATCTTGTTTCTAATCGTCAGATGATACCGTCGAATCGTCCTCTTCCAATTCGACTATCTGCAAGGTTTCACTGTTTTTCTTATGCTTCTCGTATTTTCTGTAATCAGCGCTTGTTATCTTCTTCTTTTTGGGCTTTGATTTCTTCTTCTTATTCTTATCGTCATCATCACCCATAACAGGAATGAGCCCTAGTGTAGGAAGATCAAGATGCTTCTCTACGTCATCAGATACCTTGATCGTATCATCCATGATGTATCCTATCAGTATGATGGCTGCACTTATGAATATACCGATACAGAAACCGGTTACCGCATATTTGAACACAGACGGCTCAACCGGCTTGTTAACATCAGGAAGATTAGCGTCATCCACGACATTTACCGCCCTGATATCCATAACCGCGGTTATATGCTCGGCAGAAATGTTTCTGATCTCATTGGCAATACGCTGTGCCTCTTCCGGACTGGTATCCTTGACGATGATCGAAATGATACGAGTATCTGTCTTATTCTCAACCCGTATCTTCTTGATCAGTCCTTCATATGTTTCATCCAACCTCAGCTCGCTTATAACACGTTCCACCACGTTACGGCTCTTGATAAGTTCCTCATAGTCCTTGGTAAGCTGTGTTGCAAGCTGTGTATCTGAATAAGATATCGTCCCGCTGTTATTTTCCTTGTTTAGAATATAAACCTTCGTTGCAGATTCATATTTCGGCGTAATCAAAAACATGCTGAGCACAAGGCCTATGGCTCCGCCTACTATTCCCGTAAACAGCACCAGCCATATTCTGTGCATCAAAAGATTAAGCAACTCGACCAGGTCTATTTCAATTTCTTCTTCTGAATTTCCCATTTTATTCTCTCATTCGTAAACTGTGATTACTGAAAACCAATCCATAAAATTCTAATAAATTATCACATCAATGTCAAGAACAAGACTCAAATGTTGTATCAAACATCTCTTTCGTCATAGTATGTGACCTGTGTACCGGGCTTGCTCTTACTCTCGTATGTGCACTTATCCGCCCTCTTGTAAAGTTCATCAAAAGTATAGCGGTCACCCACACGATAGAAGGCTGCCCCGACACTTATATCTATCCGCACATCCTCAAGTTCCTTAATACGTATCGACCTGACACACTCAAGGAAACGGTCGATGATGATATTTCCACCACCTTCGCGGCTGAACACATTGGGTATGAACGCTGCAAACTCATCACCGCCAAGCCTCATGATGATATCATTATCCCTGAAGGCTCGTTTCATGCAGTCAGCCACCGAAATAAGCACCTTATCTCCGATATCATGTCCATAGTTGTCATTAAATGACTTAAACTTATCAATATCAAGCAGTATGAACATGCCTCCATCGCCGTTTATTAACATCTTCCGTATCTTATTCTCACCGCAGCCACGATTGTTTATTCCGGTCATACTGTCTGTCTCAGACAGATACTGAAGCCTGTCACGGGCGCGCTTCTCCTCATCTATATTCTCTATAAGCCATATCACGCTGATCAGGTTACCATCTCGATCCCGCTCCGAAGCCACAAAGCGTCCACGGCACCATAATGCCTTATGATTCATGAACTCTGCCGTAAGTATATCACTGTTCTTCATCCTGTTATTCAGCGTATTAAGATCCGTAAATTCCAGAACATCCTCCCTGGAACGCTCATCGGTGAGTGCAGCGATCAGCTCATGAAGTGTCATCCTCGCATTTTCCCGACTGCCCGTGATCATGGCTGCCAGATCAGCCGACCGGCAGCTTATCTCTTCATAGGAATCCGTGATCAGATTGATCTTAAACATACATACGTATATGCCTGCCACTGTCCGGAGGTTAGCAGTAAGATTATCGGCCTCCATCCTCCTTAAAGTCATAAAGATCAGAACGGCAAATATTATGAAAGTCCCAAGGACTGCTACAACAAGACTTCCGCGGATAGCCTCAAATACCTTGGAAAATGCCTCTCTCCTGCTTGTCTGAGATATAACATACCATCCGCCTCCTATCGGACGCGAATAGAATACATCATCATTCCCGCCATAGCTTATATCGAACCTGTCCGCCTTCTCCTCAAGTGCTTTGACCGCTATGCTTCTCGCCGGTTCGTCTTTGGTTTCAAAATAATTAAGACCTGTCTGTGCATTTTCAGAATGAGTCACTACAGCCCCGTCTTCATCAAGAACCATAATCGCGTCCTCGCCTGCATCCTGCAAAATAAGGTCTTTTGTTATATCTCCGATCTCATTCATCTTAATATCGATCGCTACTACGCTGACACCATCGGACAGACGTCTGGCTATGGTCATGATCACGTCCCCGGTTTCTTCATCAACATATGGGGCTATATATGAAACAACTTCTTCGCTTTTTATCGTTTCCACATACCAGGGTCTCTGCGTGGGAACATAATCCTCATCCGGAACCCAGCCGGAACCATCAAGATATTCGCCTTTTATATAACCATATACGCCTGTGGTCTCGGCGTTCACTTCTCTTGCATAGGAATCCGATTCATGCCCGAAAAATTCCAATATCTCCGCATTGGAGGCTCCGGTCTTGAACATATGCTCAACGTTATATGCCACGTATTCCATCAGCTGAAGACCGGGCTTCAGGTAATCCTCATAGGCAACCGAATAACTCTTTACACGGTATTCACCGCCATACTCGATATTATCGGCCGTGAGCCTGTAAACCATCCTGAAATTAAGCAGGATTATAATACATAAAAAAACGGGGAGCAGCAGGAACATAAGGATGTGTCTTATACGCAGGCTCCTTATCAGTTCCTTTATGGTAACATGATATTTGATTTTTCCTTTGTTTTTTTCCTTATCCCTCATAGATAGATCCGTTCCGTCAATCTGCGCCCTGCTCAACACACGGCTTCACACAAAACAGATATTCATTTCCTCCCGTTCCGGGTATCATCATTACAAAGGCCTCACATCGATGATAACCGCCGTCTTTGCTTCTCAGCCTGAAGACATCAGCTATATATCCGTTTCCGGTTTGTCCGACCCTGTCTGACAGAGTGGCTGACTCGAGAAACTTAAGGCACCTGTCCTTCTCCTCAGGATGAACCATCTTGTGCGTAAAGAACTTTATGCCCTTCTGCAGATCCTTTCCGTCTACAGCATCCCTGTCAAGATACCTAAAGCCGCCTAGCAGCGGAACTATGGTATTCTCACTTAAATTGACCGCCTGAACGCTCTCAAACAGAAGATTCATTTCCTTAAGCATATTGTCCAGTCTGGTCCTGTTCTCCGAGCGGTTGTTTTCCATCGACAGATTGATAAGGGAACCCTTAATTATGTAATGTCCATTATGTTCAGCCACAGCCTGTGCAGTAAGGCACATATAATTGCCGCCTCCGGTGTAGTAGAAAGTCTCGGGCTTCCATGACATTTCCGCAAGATTGGCAAATTCCCTGTATTTCTTGATCAGCGGAGATGCCGTATGATATATCCTCTTATCTATCTCGTCAAGCATCATCTCCTCGTCAAACATCTGACTCCGGTAAGCCTCATTCATAAACAGCGTCCTGAAGTTATTACCATCATCCTCTATAATCTCAAGCGGAATCTCAGTGGCTCTGGCATAATAGCCTGCTGCCTGATAGAACGAACTCCACTCCATCTTCTCTGTAGCGATATTCTTTTCTTCAAGATGTATGAACACGTCATCGACAGGTTCGGGCCTGCCGTAATAATATCCCTGTATCATACCGCAGCCGATATCTTTAAGAAAATCAAGCTGCTCCTTACTCTCAACTCCTTCGGCCAGGGTTCTTATTCCGATATCCTTGGCCATGTTGACCACGGATCTGATAATGCTCTTACTTTTGGAGGTAAGCGGCGTAAGGAATTTCATATCCATTTTAAGCGTATCGAAATGGAAATCCTTTAATAGGGTAAGTGAAGAGTAGCCACTTCCAAAATCATCCATCCATATCTCATAACCGGCTCCTGTAAAATCGCCTATGACCTTCTTCATAAGTTCTTCATTGGATGCTATCATGCTTTCGGTTATCTCAATGTGAATATACTCCTTGGGTACATTGTATTTATTAACAGCCGTCTCAACGACTTCAAGCATATCGCATAACACAAAATCAAGCCTTGAAAAATTGACCGATGCAGGAACTACAGGAATATCTTCTGCGAGGCGCCTTCCCAGTTCCTTGCAAACCCTGTCGACCACATACGAATCCAGTTTGTGGATGCACCGCTCATTCTCAAGCGCACCGATAAACTTATCAGGTGGCAGAAAACCCAATTCAGGATCTATCCAGCGTACCAGTGATTCCATACAGCACAGTTCCCCTGTGAGCGATCGGATAACGGGCTGGAAGTATATCTTGATCCACTCCTTTTCAAGAGCCTCGTCTATCTTGCCAACAACATATTCGGTGGTCTTCATGTTACCGGCCAACTCATCGGAATATTCAACTATATCGTTATCCTTATCACGTTTGATATAGTCGCAGGCCATCTTGGCACAGGACAAAGCTGATTCCACATCGAATTCGGGACTTAACCGGAACTTATATATTCCAAACTTGCAGATGACGTTATAATGGCTTCCGTAGGAATCATAAAACTTCCTCTTTGCTTTCTCTGTCTTCTCAATGATGCCTTCATATTTAGAAAAAACTGCAAAATGATCATCAGAAAGCCTGGAGATGAACGAATAATCGTATGCCTTGCCCAGTATCCTTGACACTGTCTTAAGACACTCATTTCCTTCATTTACTCCCTGTTCGATATTTAGAAGCTTGAAATTAACGAGGTTCAGATATATGATCGCGTAAGCAGCGTCATCCCCCTCTGCATACTTCTTATTTATATCGGTTGCATATTTATCGAACTTCGATTTTCCCAAAAGCCCGGTTATATTGTCATAATCATTGACTACATTATCCAGTCTGTGTATATAGACCGCCGCATAAAAAACGTCCCCGATATCGTTATCATGTACATACGTCCAATGATTAACGACACGGCGGACACACCCTGTCCTTGTTATGATATTAAAGAAAACATAGCCGGAATCCAGCTCCTGTTCATTTATCTGCTTATCTATCTCCTTATGGATAATGGACGGCTCCGGATCATATATAATTCCGTCATAGGTGCCGCCGGTATATTCCATAAAGTCAGCCATATTCTCACATTCAAATAAGCGAACCATATTGCTGTTCGCATAAAGAAGTTCATGCCCTTCATCCGCACGGAAGGCAAAAGCTCCGCCCTCCATCCGTTCGGTATATGTCGATACAAATCTGTTATCCATATCCGGTGGATTCAGCATATAAGTCTCCGAGTCAAATCTGTTATGTGACGTATCTTAAATTATACCACAGAATATATGCATCCACAATAATTCTGACGATACAGCCCATACTTTTCAGATAATTCAATTGAATGCTTATATCCTTCGCGTTTCTTGAAATCAGACGGCAGATGCCTTACTCCGTATTCATCCGAAAGCATCTCTCCGATCTCATTTATCCATTCCGCATTCTTAAGCGGGCTTATACTTAATGTCGTTGCAAAGAAATCATATCCGCCCCGTTTGGCATATGCGGCGGCTTCTCTCATGCGCAGTCCGTAACATTTGTAACACCGCATTCCGCCTTCCTTGACATCTTCCAACCCCTTTGCCATATCGAGGAATTCCTGCGGATCATAATCAGCCTTTATGAATCGTATGTCAGCCGCATCTCCTGCCATAACAGGTTCATCTCCGGCGCATCCGATCGGATTCCCGTTTCTTAGATCATGGTTCAATGCTGCTATAAGCCTCTCCTGCTCAGCTGCCCTCTTATCAAATTCCTCAGGCGGATAGATGTTGGGGTTATAATACAGTACCGTTACATCAAAATATGTACAAAGATAAGTAAGCACATAAGAACTGCACGGACCGCAGCAGCTGTGAAGAAGCAAAGAAGGCCTGCGATCCAGGCCTTCCAATACCTTGTCAAGTTCTTTCTGATAATTCCTTCTGTTCATGTCCTATTTCATAAGATCAACATATGCCTGCTTGCTGTTGAGGCCTATAAGCTTGTTCTTTACCTCACCGTTCACAAAGGCTATAACCGTAGGTATGCTCATTACACTGTATTTTTCGGCAAGTTCCTGTTCTTCATCAACATTCACTTTACCTACCTTGAACTCTCCTTCATGCTCGGCGGCTATCTCGCTTATGAGGGGTCCTGCCATCTTGCACGGTCCGCACCATGGAGCCCAGAAATCCACAAGTACCGGCATATCTGACTTAATTACTTCTGCTTCAAAATTATCGCCTGTTAATGTTAATTCTGCCATATTATCTCCTTCCGAAATTACACAAATGCAATCGATTTTATTATAATCCATATTGCTGCTATTAGCAAGGCTGTCATTCTCCGGGATAAATGAGTTCCTTACCTATGAGCTCTGCCTTCGCTCCTTTTGATCATATACTGCTGCCGCTATGGATGTACCGGGATCCGAATACGGAATCAGCATGGCCTGGAATGCGTGATACAGATCCGATTTGCCGGGCCACACAGTACCTTTAAGATGATTGTTCTCATCAAGCTGATGAAACCATGAACCTGAAGATTTATCGAGAACAGCAGTATCAAGATATTTCATGAAAACAGCATAATCATCAGCATATCTGTCGTTTCCGGTGATCCTGTAAAGAACCGCCGAAGTATTTATTGCCTCTGCAAGAGTCCAATGCATCCTGTCACGTACTACAGGCGTGCCGTCCCAGTCAGTCGTATATACGATCCCCTCGGCACCGTCTGCATTCCACGCATCCCTGACAGCCCTGTCATATAATTTACAGGCGACTTCCAGATAGTATCTATTATCATTGTTCAGACCTCTCTCCAATGACTCACCCGCCTTATCTCTGTCAGGGCATCCCGATGACAGAGTCCACTGTGAAATAAGTCTCGCCCACTCGATCCCGTGTCCCGGAGTTGCTCCGTACGGTTTAAACGGATCATCCGGCTTTTCCCTGTTCTTATCAAGATCAGGTTTCCAGTCAACCGTGAAGTGCTCCGGTATCCTGTGATCATTACCCTTAGCCCATTCCGTCACATGATCTATTATCCTGCCGGCACGGATACGGTATTGATCACCGGCTCTATGATTATCATGCAGCCTGTCCATACAATCTGCCACTGCCAAAAAGGCTTCCACCGAATGCATATTGGCATTTATGCCCCGGTAATCGTCAAGTATGGTAAACTCAGTATTCCAAGTATCAGCCGCCAGTCCCTCTTTTTCATCCCAGAAAAACTTATCGTATGTTTTAAGCGCTTCATCAAGCAGTTCCCCCGCTCCTTCTATCCCGGCAAGCAGCGCACTCGTGGAAGCCAGTATAACAAATGCATGGGCGTAGCACTGTTTATCAGGGATTATTTCATTGTCTTTAGTAAGTCCCGCATACCATCCACCGTTTTTATCATCCTTAAGTTCACCCAGAAGTCCCTTTATAGCCAAAGCTGCCAGGGTAGCGCTCCCATTATCACCCATCATCGCGCCTATGCTGTAAACATGCGCCATACGACAGGTTATCCAGGTCTCTCTGTTCCTGTCCTTCCACGGCGTTCCGTCATCCGAAAGGTAGTAGCTTCCGCCACCGGGCGAAGGAAACCGTCTGCCAAAATCAAGCAGAGCCTGTGCGTTTTGGCTCAAAAAATCCCTGTTTTCATTTGTATCTATTATATATTTATCGCTCATCCTGCAACCTCGCAAAAATCGTTCCTGACATGTTTATCTTATGGAATATACGCTTCTTACCTTAAGTCCCAATGCCTCACCCCTGATAATCCTTGCTCTTCTTTCACCACCGTTTAAGTCAAAATAATTATCCGATAAGATCAGATCATCATTTTCATTTCTTATTTCTACGCTCTTTGCATAGTGTGAGGACGTAACAACAATCTCATCTTTCTCGACACGTACGGCAAGTTCCGGGTCAATGAACTTAAAATGCTTCGGAGGGCAGAACAACACAGTGCCCTGCGAAATGATCTCTCCTTGCTCAACAAGCTGGTATGCCACATAATTCTCATAAAGCTTTGCTTCCGGCAACTCTATCTTATCAAGCCAAAGTGATGACAGCGGAGCAACATCAACCTTCATGCTTTCTTCTTTAATTATTGAACCGTCATTGTTTCTGAGCTGCCAGTTAACAGTCCCTTTTCTTGGACTCATTGATTCATTGGCAACACATAAATGTATCGATTTCTTTACTTCAAACGGCTCCGCATTCACATTCATTGACTGTGTGAGTAATCCCTCTTCCTCACAGGATATCATGAAGGGTGCAAAAAACCTTTTGGCATAATAATGCAATGCCTTCCATCGTCCGTAATAGTCTATGGATGACCACGAGGCAACAGGCCAACAGTCATTCAGCTGCCAGTAGACCGTTCCCATACATCTCCCCCTGTTCCTTCTGAAATGCTCTACACCGTATCGTATCGCTTCCGCCTGCAAAAGCTGCGAGGCATAAATGAGCGTATCAAGATCATTCGGATACAGGAAAGTCTGCTCCATATAATTCATTATCTTACCGTTGGCAGACGCATTCCTTTGATGCTTCTCCATCACGTAGGAAAAAACATTTCGATCCTCGGGAAGCGTGAAACTTTCAACCGTTTTAATAGATGGGAAGGACTGAAAACCAAACTCTGACAGGAACCTGAAATAAAATTTCCTGTATTCGGTAAACGGCTTGTTGCCATGCCAGACATCCCAATAATGGACATCTCCGCGATCAGGTGAATTGGGATCGTCAAAACCTCCGCCGCATGACGGAGAAGCCGGCCAGTAAAATCTTTCAGGATCCTCTTCTTCAACAAGTCTCGGAAAGAGATACTCATACATCTTTACATAATCACTCTTTATCTCATTCTTTGCACCCCACTCACCCTTGTCGACAAACATCTCCATCTCATTGTTGCCACACCACAGACCAAGACTTGCATGATGGGCAAGCCTTCTAATATTGTCCTTTAGTTCCATAAGGATATTGTTTTCAAATTCACGTGTCAGCCTGTAATTTGCGCAGGCAAACATGAAGTCCTGCCATACAACAAGGCCCAGTTCATCACAGGCGTCATAAAAATCATCTGATGGATACAGACCACCGCCCCATACACGAATGCAGTTGAAATTGGCAGCTACGCACTGTCGCAGAAGATCATATGTCCGTTCCCGGTTCGTCCTCGATAGTATATTATCTTCAGGGATGTAATCTGCTCCCATCGCAAAGAACTTAACATTATTAACTACATGGGAAAACTCCGAGCCATACTCATCCTTTTTTGTACTGATCTCCATTTTTCTCAGTCCGATGCGCCTGCTTACTGAATCACATATATTTCCCTTATCATCGACAAGCTCAGTAACGACTGTATATAATGGCTGTTCACCCAGACCGTTTGGCCACCAGAGCTTCGGTTCGTCTATGGAAAGCAAGGTTGCGGCTTTTGATGTCTCATTATATGATATGTCCGCTTTATCGTACAGTTTGTTTCCATCGGGATCAATGACTGTCACAAGCGCTCTCAATCCGGCATGCAAAAGCTGCGTCTCCTCAGTACATCCTGTGTTATTTACGGTAATATCAAATGACAGACCTGCCCGTGTCATATCTTCATTGAATTTCTGATGGATATATACCCTTGTAAACCTTGCTTTATTAACTTTAAGAAGTTCCACATCCTTCCATATACCTGCATCAGGAAGCCTCGGACCCCAGTCCCATCCGAACATATAATGCCCCTTCCTGATCTTCGGAAAGCCTCGCATTGCATCTTCGGTTCCAAGGATCGCAGGATCCTTCGAATACTCTCCCGCAATGTATCTGACAGGAGAATGAAATACTATCTTTAGTTCATTTCCGGTTTCCCTGATCATGTCCTTCACGGAATAACTCCATATACGATGCATATTGTTAACGCTGCCGAGCATATTCCCGTTGAGCTCTAAATCCGCAAGCGTATCAAGGCCGTTGAACTTTAGTATCACTTCATCCGCATCATTAAGCTCATCCGGATCAACATCAAACGTTCCCCGGTATTCAAAATCATTCTTCATAAGCTCAAGTGCAGCATCCTCATTATCCCTGTAATATGGATCTTCCATACATCCCGCATTAAGAAGATCGTTATACACTGAGCCCGGTACTGTAGCCGTATAAAAAACGTCATTATCTGTCGTATCTTTAACGATACGCATTGCCCATACCTGTTCTTTGTCTATTCTCTTCAATCATCTTCTCCTTTTCTAATAATAAAGCAGGCCTTACGGCCTGCCCTTTAAGACTGATAAACATTCATTACGAAAACGTGACGGATTCCCTTATCTTCCTGTTCTGTTCCTCCCACTTGGCTATCAGCTTCTTCTCTTCTTCCCACATCCTGTCTGTCGCTGCAGCTGCATTGGCAAGGATAATATCATAGTAC
>JAFXVI010000082.1 GCA_017524595.1 Lachnospiraceae bacterium
ATCCGAAATAGACTGGTACGATCCAAAGGACCGTGTACCGCTTGTCCGGGATTATAGCTGGGCGTGTGATGATATAAGCTATGACTGTGATACCTGTGCAGCTAAGAAGTGGTGTATGCACTGGGAGGATAGAGATAATGCGGAATACAGAGGATAAGCAGCCCTACATCCTGATATGTTCTATCAATAGAGAGGATGCAATACGGGATTTGATAAAGAAGGAAGGGCTATCTGACAGGATCAAGGTAGTAAGTCATCCGTATGCAGAAGATGAAAAAACGATCCTGATTGAGCGTAAGAGATTAGAGGAGTGGATGATGCCATATGGAAAAATCGAATGATGCTGATAAGAAGCTGACGGATGAAGATATTGCATTCCTGACTAAGTTGCTTATGCAGATAAGCGTGTGGGCGCGGGAGCAGGGATATGAACCGGATGATACGATCAAGACTATCGGAGAGTGGTTTATAAACCTTCCTACAATAGCAACCTTCAATCATTTAGGAGAAGATAAATGAAAACAACTATGAATGAATATCAGATATTCGTTACTAAGTTATTTGCGGCCTGTGAGATAGGAGAGGATAATGTAGTGCTGGTTAATACAAACAGGGTATCTGAAATATTAGAGCAGGAGTTTTACAAAGTGGGCCTGCTAAAATGCGAGGAGGATTAAGGCGTGGGCGTAAGGTGGAAGCATTAGGGGCTTGACGCATTCCATGAGGTAGCAAAACAGAGATTAAGGGAGAAATAGGGAAATGGAGTATAAACAGTTTATCGATAAGAAGGTTATAACCGCGTTACATACGGATAGCATACAGGTAAGTACGGATGATCTTAATCCGATGCTGTATAGCTTCCAGCGCGATATAGTCCGTTGGGCGTTGGCAAAGGGTAGAGCGGCCATATTTGCAGATTGTGGACTTGGCAAAACACCCATGCAGCTTGAATGGGCTAATCAGATAATAACGAGGCGGGGGGGGGATGTGCTTAATACTTGCGCCATTAGCGGTATCATCTCAAACTGTCGCGGAAGGCAGAAAGTTTGGCATTAAGGTCAATAAGTGTGAATCAGCAGACGATCTTAAGCCCGGAATAAACATAACGAATTATGAGAAGCTGGATAAGTTTGAGGGCATAGATTTTGAAGCCGTTATTTTGGATGAATCATCTATCCTTAAATCGTTCACAGGTAAAGTAAGAAGTCAGATAATTGACTTTTTCTGTAAAACACCGTTCCGGTTGGCTTGCACTGCTACACCAGCGCCGAATGATTACATGGAGCTTGGCAATC
The DNA here is from genome assembly GCA_017524595.1 of Lachnospiraceae bacterium. Lineage (GTDB taxonomy): Bacteria > Bacillota > Clostridia > Lachnospirales > Lachnospiraceae > UBA2868. Next base: position 1,296 of record JAFXVI010000082.1, read on the forward strand.
ATGCGGAGTTCTTAGGGATTATGAGCTATACAGAGATGCTTGCCATGTTCTTTGTGCATGACGGCGGCCAAACATCAAAATGGAGACTTAAAGGCCATGCGCAGGATGTATTTTGGGAGTGGATGGGATCATGGGCTGTAGTGGTAGAATCCCCGAGAGATTTAGATTATGAGGTAGAAGGTTATGATCTTCCCGAATTAAGGATACACGAGATTATAGCAGACGGTGAGGAGCCTATAACGGAAAATATGACACTTACGCAGCGCAGGCAGGCGCGAAAAGATACGCTTGATATACGTTGTCAGACAGCAGCAGACCTTGTAAATGGATCTAACGATCAGTGGCTTGTATGGTGCGATCTGAATGCAGAGAGTGAGCTATTGCATAAACTGATAGGCAGTTCTGTAGAGGTCAAAGGATCTGATAAGAATACAGATAAATCAACCCGGATGCTTGGCTTCTCATGTGGCTTATATCAAAGTATTGTCACTAAGCCGTCTATAGCCGGTTTTGGCATGAATTGGCAACAATGCCATAACATGATCTTTGTAGGTTTATCAGACAGCTATGAGCAGTATTATCAGGCCGTGCGCCGGTGCTGGCGTTTCGGGCAGATGCATCCGGTGGATGTATATATAGTTATCAGTGCCAAAGAAGGAGCTGTGAAGGAAAACATAGCACGCAAGGAAGCAGACAGCCGTAGGATGCGTGAGGCTATGGTAGAACAGACCAAAGAGATAACTAAGAAGGAGCTTAAGACAACTTGCAGGCTATCCACACCTTATGAGCCGACAGTAATAATGACGTTACCAAAATGGGAGGAGTTTAATCATGAATGTGCTTAATCAGGATATCGATAAGAGGTATGCATTATATCAGGGAGATTGTGTTGAGGTTATGAAGGGCATACCGGATGACAGCATACACTATGCCATATTTTCGCCGCCTTTTGCTTCCCTATACACCTATTCCAGCAGTGACAGGGATATGGGAAACAGCCGGGATAATGAGGAATTTGAGATACACTTCGGATACCTCATAGATGAGCTTTACAGGGCTTTGATCCCGGGCAGGGTATTATCCGTGCATTGTATGAATTTGCCCGCTATGAAGAGCCGCGACGGGTTTATAGGCATAAAGGATTTCAGAGGTGATATCATCCGTGCATTTTTGGATAAGGGCTTTATATTCCATAGTGAAGTGTGCATATGGAAAAATCCCGTTACGGAGATGCAGAGGACTAAGGCACTGGGCTTATTGCATAAGCAGATACGCAAGGACAGCTCAATGTGCAGGCAGGGCTTACCTGACTATCTTGTAACATTCAGGAAGCCCGGTGAGAATCCCGAGCCGATAGAGCATACGCATGAGAGCTTTCCGGTCAACGTATGGCAGCGTTATGCCTCACCCGTATGGATGGATATAAGGCAGTCAAACACATTACAGAGGAAGTCGGCAAGGGATGAGAAAGACGAAAAGCATATATGCCCGTTACAGCTTGACGTTATCGAGCGCGGCATAGACCTGTGGACTAATCCTAATGACATAGTGCTTGATCCGTTCGCAGGAATAGGTTCTACACCTTGGCAGGCCGTATCAATGGGTAGACGTGCTATCGGTATCGAGCTTAAGGATACGTACTTTGCGCAGATGGAAAACAATATGCATGAGATTGAAACAGAATACAAGGAAAAGGGCGCGGATACGACCGTATTATTAAGGTGTCCTACCTGTGGCATAAAAATACCTGACGGGCTGGCAGTATGCCCTATATGTGGTACAGAGGTTAATACATGAGAGTTTATATATCGGGTCCGATGACGGGCTATGAGGATTATAACAGACCTGCTTTTATGGAAGCAGAAAAGGATCTGACGGATGCAGGATACGAGGTATTCAATCCGGGAGCGATTATAGTTGATGAAGATTTCAACCTTAAGAATATAGCGATTATCGATCTTGTGTCTTTATGTGAGTGCGACGGTATCTATATGCTTGATGGGTGGGAGCAGTCAAAAGGCGCGAGAGCTGAATATGCCGTAGCGCAGTGGATAGGATTACGGAGGGTTAATTTGTATGATGAATAGAGTTGATAAAGTAAATGAAGCCTATCAGAATGATCCTGAATTTAGGGATTATGTAGATAGCTATTGTAAGAGCCGTCAGATATCAAAGTTTGAAGCCCTGGCGCATATCACGGTAGCAGAAGTAGCGGAATACTATAAGACGAAAAACAAGGATGTTGTCGGGAATACTGCTACACATGAGAGGAGCTGTGACGCAAGATGAAAGCTGATCCACTTACAGAAATAACAGAAAAGATATCGATGCAGGTAAAAGAGGACACAGATAACTTTATTTTTGAATCTATACGACCTTTTTGTGAGGATATCGTGCAGACAAAAATATCTAAGAATGAATTAGTTGCAGCCCTTATCTTATACCGGAATAAAGGCACGGTAGATCAGATCATGACAGAGATGTGCGATAAGTATTGCCGGTTCCCGTATGAATACGATGAGGAAAAAGAGGTTATGACCTTGCAGGACGCTATCTGTAGTCACTGCCCTATGAATAAGTTGGAGGCCTTTTATGAGCAAAATAGAGCTAAGTGAGGATACAGTAAAGCGGATCATGGAGCGTACAGTTGTACCGCCTATAGGATATACAACACGGGAGCTGTGCGCCTGGATGAACGGATACGCAAAGTGTCAGATGGATATTATAGAGGTAATCACGGGAGGTAAAGAAGATAATGAGGGACTTGAAACAATGCGAGTTTGACCTGATAGGCAGACGCTTCAAGACGAATGCAAGAGATTATGGCGAGAAGGGATATAAGCCCGTAGAGTTTGTTATCACAGCGGTCTATCCATACTATGTAGAGGCCGTGCGGTATGGTACAGATACAAAGGAATGCTTTAACATAGGCGAGCTTATCCAGCTTGGCTTGATACATCAGGATAATAGGATAGAGACCATTAAATATAGAAAAAGCCAATACGAGATATGGCATGAGGGCGAGGACGAATAATGGATAGACAGGGAATAATAATTGATTGTTTTGCCGGAGGCGGCGGGGCATCCGTAGGAATAGAAATGGCACTTGGAAGGAAGGTTGATATAGCGATCAACCATGATCCCGAGGCTATAAAAATACATATGGTAAATCATCCGCAGACGATCCACTTAACGGAGGATATCTTCAAGGTTGACCTGGAAAAGATAGTTGACGGACGTAAGGTAGCGCTTATGTGGGCTTCACCGGACTGTACGAGCCACAGTAAGGCTAAGGGCGGCCAACCACGAGAGAAGGGCTTGCGTATCCTTCCCTGGGCGGTATATAAGCACGCAAGGGCTATCCTGCCTGACGTTATCATTATGGAGAATGTCGAGGAGATACAGAAGTGGGGACCGTTGGATGATGAGGGGCATCCCATTAAGGAAATGGAAGGACAGGACTACCGGGAGTTCATAACAGCTATGAAGGATATAGGCTATGAGTTTGACTGCCGGGAGCTTGTTGCAGCAGACTATGGCGCACCTACCACACGTAAGCGCTGGTATGCAATATTCAGGCGTGACGGGCTGCCCATTATGTGGCCACAGGCTACACACAGCAAGACGGGTGATAACGGCCTTAAGAAATGGGTCCCAGTATCGACAGTGCTTGACTTTAATAATCTTGGAAGGTCTATCTTCGGGCGTAAAAAGCCGCTTGCAGAAAAGACAATGAACCGGATCGCGCGGGGCCTTCGCAAGTTTGTGTTTGAGAATCCTGAACCGTTTATCGTGCAGATAGGATACGGAGAACGCGCCGGACAGAAGCCGAGAGTAAACAGTATCGATAAGCCGCTTGGTACTATAGTAGCAAGTGCATCTAAGCACGCACTCGTTACGCCCTGCCTTATCCAGTATCATTCAGAGACAGCAAAGAATGAGGTACGCGGGCAGAGTGTGGAAGATCCTGTTATGACGATAGACACAAGTAACCGGTATGCGCTTGTATCTGCCTTCATATCAAAGTTCTATAAGTCAGGCACCGGACAGAGCATATCTGAACCGCTTCATACCATAACCACAAGTCCCGGACACTTCGGACAGATCAACGTGCTTATGGCAGAGTGGGAACAGCTTAAAGCAGCAGGTATAGACGAAGAAACCGCGAAAAAGTGTACATGGGTATCTCAATTCATTATGGAATATTACGGATGTGGTATCGGTCAGAGCCTTACAGATCCGCTTCATACTGTAGTCACTAAAGACCGGTTCGCTCTTATAACCGTGCTGGGTAATGAATACGTGATCCTGGATATCTTCTTAAGGATGCTCACGCCGGAAGAACTTAAACTTGCACAGGGCTTCCCTAAAGATTATGTGATTGACAGGGACATACACTTTAAGCCGTATCCCACAAAGGAACAGGTCGCAAGGATCGGGAATAGCGTTGTGCCTATTATGGCTCAAAGGTTGGTAGAAGCAAATTGCGGATATCTTAAAGTAGGTGAGAGGCAGCTTAACCCTATTTATTATATCCAGTCAAGCGGGCAAATGGCCTTCGCATGAGGCGATAATATGGATGATTTTTTAAGGTTCTTTAACGAAAAAAGGTATCACTTCCCTATGCACATGGAAATATACTACTCAAAGATCATGGACTGGTGCATAGATATTTACAAAAAGGGATGCGCTGCTGACTATCCCGATGCAGAGCATGACGGAGACGATGTTGTGATAGTAAAAGTACAAGATCTTGATATGGAGTTATGCTTCGCACGGGCGCACGTTGCCTTGAAAGAGTGGTTAATGAAATATGAGAAGGGGTATTAAGTGGAGGGCTACACCATGAGTAGATATGAGAGAGTAAAACGATGCAGGGAGTGTGGCAAGATATATCCGGGAGATGTACCGGAGCTATGCCATAAGTGCGGTACAAGGTTAGGCTGGGTAAGCAATTATCTGTCTATGCTGTATTCCAGCCACAGGATCATCAACTTTACAAATAAGGTCGAGACGATCACAGCAAAGAAAACACTTTTTGGATGGAAGATAAGGGAGGAGAGTAAGCAGGATGATGAAGGAGATATATGAGTACAGGTTAGATATTAAGACGGGGACCATATCATCAACAACTATCGGTATAAATGAAGAGGTAAATATGAATTTCCCTAAGTTATATGCGAATACGGATCATTACGGGGTATTCCTTGATAAGCCTGACGGCCTTAAGGTAAGGCAGTTATTCCTTGAAAAATTACGTCAGGATATCGGCACTCTTGAAAAGTGCATTGAGTCCTTGACTTGTTGCGTCTAATTTTTTATACCTTGACAGTCTAAAACATTAGACTTAAAATAATAACAAACACGCACGAGGGAGAGCATATCTATGTTAAGTTTTGATAGACAAATACAGATATCTGTCGGCAAAAGCCGTAAAGATACGCATTGGAAAGCTCAAAAGCTCACAGTATCAGAGCTTTACGATAAATTACAGAATCCTTCCAGGGGCACAGAGACATTAGAACAGTATCTTAAGCTCAAAAAGATCCAGCAGGATGAGCTTAAGGACGTGGGCGGTTTTGTTGCCGGATCTCTTATGGGAGAACGCCGTAAAGCAAACGCCGTTATAGGCAGGGATGTTGTCACACTTGATTTTGATAACATACCTTCTTATGGCACGGATGGAGTTATACAGTCCGTTGATGCTCTTGGATGCGGATACTGCATTTACAGTACGCGTAAGCATATGGAAACGGGTCCGAGGCTTCGTATCCTTATACCGCTTGACAGGACAGTAACCGCGGATGAGTACGAGCCTATAGCAAGGTATCTTGCAAAGATGGTAGGAATACAGATGGCAGATCCTACCACGTTCGAGGCTTCCCGTCTTATGTATTGGCCGTCTGTATGCGCTGACGGGCAGTATATACATAAGGTCAAGGATGCTGCATTCGCTTATGCTGACGGTATCCTTGCCACATATAAGGACTGGCACAACTATGATGAGTGGCCGCAGGTTCCGGGAGCGCTGTCTTATCAGAAGCTCGCAGTCAAGCAGGGAGATCCCGAGGAGAAGCCCGGCATAGTTGGCGTGTTCTGCCGTGAATATGATGTATTCGCAGCTATGGATAAGTTTCTGCCGGATATATACGCACCGGTTGACAACGACGCAAACCGCTTCACATATCTTAACGGATCTACCGCAGGCGGCGCGGTAATATACGATCATGGTAAGTTCCTTTATTCGCATCACGCTACCGATCCATGCTCTAATAAGCTGGTTAACGCCTTCGATCTTGTGCGCCTTCATAAGTTCGGTGACAAGGACGATGACGTTAAGCCTGATACGCCCTTTAACCGTCTGCCTTCCTATAAGGCTATGTGCGAGCTGGCTACCGCTGATCCGAAAGTGGCTACACGCATCATACAAGAGAGACGGGATCAGGCTATTGCAGAATTTGAAGGTGTAAGCATCCAGCAGCCCGTAGAAGAGGGGCAGGATACTAACTGGATCGAACGTCTTGCGGTCAACGCGCAGGGTGCTGTAAAGCCTACTATCGATAATATCCTTGTGATCCTTAATAATGATCCTATGCTTAAGGGCAAGTTTGCGCTGAATCAGTTCGCAGGCCGTGGAGAGGTCCTTGCGGATCTTCCTTGGAGCAACGACGGCCCCGGCCGCTTATGGTCTGACACTGACAGCAACGGCCTGTACTGGTATATGGAACGCTTCTATGCTATCACGAGCCGTGGAAACATCGACGCGGCGCTTGATATCCATGCATCTACTCATGCTTTTAATCCGGTCAAGGATTATATCAAAGGTCTTATGTGGGATGGAGTGAAGCGCCTTGATACTCTTTTCTGTGATTATCTTGGAGCGAAGGACGACGCTTACACCCGTGCAGTCTGCCGTAAGATTTTTACGGCGGCTATCGCACGTGCTATGACTCCCGGATGTAAATTTGATAATATGCTGATCCTGTGCGGCCCGCAGGGAATAGGTAAGAGTACCTTACTGGATCGTATGAGCCGCGGATGGTTTAACGACTCTATCAGGACGTTTGAAGGGAAGGAAGCCGCAGAGCTTTTACCGGCGGTATGGCTTGTGGAAGTCGCAGAGCTTGATGCTTTCAGGCGCACGGACGTAGCACGCATCAAGCAGTTTTTGAGCTTACGTGCTGACAGGTATCGTGCTGCCTATGGCCGCAACATGAAGGAACAGCCCCGGTCTTGCGTCTTTTTCGGGACCTGTAATCAGATGGACTTCTTGCAGGATACTACAGGCAACCGTCGTTTTTGGCCGGTAGATGTTGGCGTTGAAGATCATACGCTTAAGGCATGGGAGCTTACACCCGAGACAGTAGATCAGATATGGGCCGAGGCTAAGGCATACTGGCAGTGCGGCGAGCCTTTATATCTGTCGGGCGAGATAGAAGAAGAGGCTAAGAAGATCCAGGAAGGCCACAGGGAAGCATCCCCGAGAGAAGGTCTTATTTTAGACTTCATCAACCGCCCTATCCCTAATGACTGGTATAACTGGCCGCTTGACAGGCGCAGGGATTATTGGTCCATGAACGCGCAGGGTGAATATCAGCTTGTAGAACGTGAAAGAATATGCGCAGCCGAGGTATGGTGCGAGCTGTTTAATGGCAATATAAGAGACTTAGGTGTAGGAAACAGGGACAGTCGAGAGATAAATAATATCCTTGCATCCCTTCCCGGATGGAAGCGGATCTGCGCCCGTTTTGGGTATCCATATGGGACGCAGAGAGGCTTCAAAAAGTGTTAACAATTCGTGTAAACAGATTGTTGCGGGTAATTCTTAAAAATGGCTGAAAACCGCATGAACATTGGATTTAAGGGTGTAACAGTTTTTGTAAACAGTTGGTGTTACAATTTCGGAATTGTTTACAAAAATGTAAACAGTTGTAACAGTTTGCAACAGTGAATTGTTTACGCTCAAAGCCTTGATTTTTCTATGTTTTTAATAGATTGTAAACAATTTACAATTTTTACCTATAGAGGGGTATAAATAGGGAGAATAGAGGGTATTTATACTCCCTATCCCGCCTAATCACGGGGGTTATATACGCGTGCGCACGCGCGAGGTATAAAAAATTTGACTGTGAGGGCTTTCAAATCTTAGAGCTAAGATCGTGATATTTGAGATGAGGTTGAGCGCCCGCAACTCGTGTCCGATTGTACACGGTTACGCGCGTAATTGAATTATGAGGGCAGGAATGCTGGAAAAGCAGATAGAAGAGAAGCTAAGGAAGAGCATCAAAGCAATGGGCGGCTTATGCCTTAAGTGGGTAAGTCCCGGATATACAGGAGTCCCTGATCGTATAGTCCTGCTGCCGGGCGGTCACATAATCTTTGTGGAGCTTAAGGCACCGGGCAAGAAGGAAC
>JAFXVI010000083.1 GCA_017524595.1 Lachnospiraceae bacterium
CTTTGCGATGGCTCCTATATCTCCCGCATGAAGTTCCTTTACCTCTATCGGCTTATTTCCACGCAGCACATAAAGCTTTGATATCTTCTCCTCAACATCCTTATCATTGTTATACAGGACATCATCCGACTTGATAACTCCGGAGCAGACCTTGATCAGAGAATACTTTCCTATAAACGGGTCAACTATGGTCTTCCAAATAAATGCTGACTTCGGCTTGCTGAAATCATAATTTGCCTCGAATATCTCGTTCGTCTTAACGTTTATTCCCGCAAGACTTCTAGTATCAGGGCTCTTGAAATACTTGATAACATCATCTATAAGAGTATAAACTCCCTGGCATAATACTGATGAACCGCAAGTGACCGGAACTATGCTTCCATCATTGATGTTAGCCTTAAGTGCCGCCCTTATCTCATCATCCGAGAAAGTCTCGCCGCCGAAGTATCTTTCCATAAACTCCTCGCTTGTTTCAGCAACCGCTTCCATCAAAAGATCCTTGAACTTTGTCAGATTTTCCTTGTTATACTCAGGAACATCACATTCTGTTGCCTTACCGTCTTTCTCCCACTTATAAGCCGTTTCGGAAACAACATTAACATATCCTACAAACTTTTCATCTTCTCTTATTGGAAGATGGAACGGAGCTATCCTCTTGCCATATTTATTTGTCAGATCCTCAACAACCTGCCTGAAACTTGCATTGTCAACATCCATATCGGTAACAAAAATAAACCTTGGAAGATTATACTTATCACACATCTCCCATGCCTTCTCTGTACCAACTTCAATACCCGCCTTACCTGACACAACAATTATAGCGCCTGCCGCAGCCGCAACCGCTTCTTCAACTTCTCCTACAAAATCAAAATATCCGGGGGTATCAAAAATATTTATCTTATAACCTTCCCATTCGATCGGAACTACAGATGTGCTTATCGAGAACTGTCTCTTCTGCTCTTCTTTATCATAATCACTGATGGTATTTCCGTCACTTACCTTCCCCATTCTGGTAGTCACTCCAGACAGATAAGCCATAGCTTCCGTGAGCGTAGTCTTGCCGCAGCCTCCATGACCCAACAGCACCACGTTCCTGATCTTGTCGCCGGTGTAAACATTCATAAATCGTGTCCTCCAATACAATTTTAGTATATAACTGTCCGGAACAGGCCAAATATGCCTTGATTTTTCCAAACAGTTATAAACATTATAAAAAATTTCATGCCGATGTGCAACTGTTTTTGTGGATTATTACAACAAACATCATTCACGTATGATCAGTGTTTTACCTGTCATCTCCTTAGGCTGAGACAGTCCCATGACTTCAAGCAAAGTAGGGACTATGTCAGCAGGACAGCCGCCTTCACGCAGCCGTATTCCCGCATCATAATTGAATAATATAAAAGGAACTGGATTATTTGTATGATATGTTACAGGTTTGTCGTTTTCTGAATGATATAGACATTCCACGTTACCATGTGTTGAACATATGAACAGTACGCCATCGTTTTCTATTATTGAATCACAGATTATTCCTACGCACTCATCAAGCCCTTCGCATGCCTTTTTTGCCGAATCCATATCGGCCGTATGCCCCGTCATATCTGCATTAGACATATTGCATAAAATAAAATCATACTTTCCCGAGGAAATACTCTCAGTAAGTTTCTCGCATACTGAAGCAGTATTCATTTCCGGCCTTTTTGCATAAGAAACGATATCCTTGGCCGATCTTAAGATCACTCTGTCCTCGCCTTCATGAGCCTCTATAGAATCACAGTCAAAAAACCTCAGAACATTTGATGCGTTTTCTGACTCGGCGAGCCTTAATTGCGTCCTGCCGCAGATAGAAAGATATTCACCGAAAGTATTGTATACCGTCTGACTTTCAAATGCCACATATTTATTCTCCGTTAATGGATCATAATCATTAAAACAGACAAATCTTATATATGGCTTACTATCCCTTTTGAACATTCTGAATTCTTCATCACAGAATGCTTTTGTCAGCTCACGTGCTCTGTCCGGACGAAAATTGAAAAAAATCAGGGCATCATCATCATTTACTGCCCCTACAGGCACGCCTCCATTTACAATTACCGTAGGTCTTATGAATTCATCGGTCTCCCCGTTATCATACGCGGCCTGTACGGCCTCTGCAGCATTGGCCGCCTTATTACCCTCTCCCATCGTCATGGCAAGATACACAAGCTTGATACGGTCGAAATTATTATCCCTGTCCATTGCATAAAACCGGCCGCTTACAGTAGCGATCTCACCCGTCCCCAGTTCACGCATCCTGCTTTGCAGCCGCTCAATGTAATAAAGTCCAGAGTCCCTTTCTGTATCCCTGCCGTCTGTAAAACAGTGAACATATACCCTGTTAAGACCGTTTCGCTTTGCCATCTCCAAAAGTGCATACAGATGATCTATATGAGAATGAACACCTCCGTCAGACAGAAGACCCATCAGATGAAGGCTTGAATCATTACGTCTGCAATAGTTCATTGTTTCAAGAAGCACTTCGTTATTAAAGAATGCACCGCTGCTGATTTCTTTATTTATCCGTGTCAGTTCCTGATATACTATACGGCCTGCGCCCATATTCATGAAGCCGGCTTCCGCATTTCCCGCCTGTCCGTTAGGAAGCCCTACGGCCATACCGGCACTAAGACCGCGAACATAAGGACATCCTCGCATCAAACGGTTGAGAACCGGTGTCTTTGCCTCATAAAATGCATTATACTCTGCACTGTCCGATATACCTATTCCATCAAGTACAAGCAGTACCGTAGTTGCTTTTCCCATAATCAAGTACCGTCAGAGATCACAGTTCCTTCTGAGCTCTGTCAAACATCTCATATATCCTTATTTTACTGGAATCATTTTCATTCATTCCTGTAAATATAGCTCCGTACATATTTCTGTTACTGTCATATCTCGTAACATTAACAAATGTGTGGATAACATCCTTGGTCCACAATGTGAGATCCATCTCATAAATTGAATTCATGGACAGAGCTGCCTCACATGAAAATCCGAGGCCTTCCTTGCTGATGTCAATAATGTCGACAGGGAGCCTCATTCCGTCACTCTCCCCTACCTTCTTCATGACAAGATGTGCATTTAGCACCATCCTCCTGCTTTTTCTCTTTTCTTCCACTTCGTTCCCTCCCTTTAAAAAATAAACATTGCATCACCAAAAGAAAAAAACCTGTATTTCTCCTCTATTGCCGTTGCGTACGCATTAAGCACATTATTACGACCTGCCAATGCGCTTACAAGCATCATAAGTGTTGATTCGGGAAGATGAAAGTTTGTGATAAGACAATCAAGAACCCTGAATTTATATCCGGGATAAATAAATATGTCAGTATCTCCGCTTCCCGGATGCACCCTTCCATTCTCATCGGCACCGCTCTCTATGGTACGGCAGCTGGTGGTACCAACACAGATGATACGTCCTCCCCTGTCCCTTGTTCTGTTAATCTTATCAGCTGCTTCTTTATCTATCACATACATCTCTGAATGCATATGATGATCAAGTATATTATCAACCTTAACAGGTCTGAATGTTCCAAGGCCGACATGAAGCGTTACATAAGCAATATCAATTCCAGCTTCCTCCAGTTCCTTAAGAAGCTCCTTTGTAAAATGCAGACCTGCAGTCGGAGCAGCAGCTGAACCGTTATATCTTGCATAAACAGTCTGATACCTGTCCCTGTCCTTGAGCTTATGAGTTATATACGGCGGTAGTGGCATCTCACCCAGCTTATCCAATATCTCTTCAAATATTCCTTCGTAGTAGAACTTTACGAGCCGGCCACCGTCATCTATAACATCTGTTATCTCGCATTTGAGGAGTCCGTTCCCAAAATCTACTCTCGCACCGGGCCTTAACTTCTTTCCTGGTTTCACCAATGCTTCCCACACATCATCACTGCGTCGCTTGAGCAAAAATACTTCCGCATGCGCTCCGGTATCTTCTTTTATGCCAAGCAGTCTTGCGGGTATAACCTTGGTGTTATTTAATACCAGGCAGTCACCCTTTTTAAGATAGCTCCCGATATTTTTAAATATATCATGAGATATGGCTCCTGTATCTTTGTTAAGCAGAAGAAGCCTTGAAGCTGACCTGTCAGTCAGAGGATCCTGTGCTATCAACTCCTTTGGCAGATCAAAATAGAAATCTGAAGTCTTAAGTCCCTCATCAGTCATCAGATACCTTTCCCCTTAAGAAAAGCTAAGTAGCAACGCTTGGCTTCATATACATCCGCCTTACTGACACATTCCCACGGAGCATGCATATTCAGAACTGCGACTCCGGAATCTATAACATTCATACCATAAAGAGCCAGTATATATGCTATCGTTCCTCCTCCGCCCAGATCCACCTTGCCCAGTTCGGCAGTCTGATAATTAACGCCGTCCCTGTCAAGGATATCCCTGAGATATGCCAGATATTCTGCATTGGCATCATTTGATCCGGACTTCCCGCGAGAACCGGTGAATTTATTAAATACCACGCCGCCGCCAAGATAACATACGTTTTTCTTATCAAAAGATGACGCATATGAAGGATCGAATCCTGCACTTACATCTGAGCTTAACATACATGATGAAGCAAGACATCTGCGAAGCTTTAGCTCTGAATAATCTCCCATCAAAGACATTATCTCTGCCACGCAGTTCTCAAAAAACTTCGAACGCATTCCGGTTGCTCCCACGCTGCCAATCTCCTCCTTGTCAACAAGGATACAACAAGCCGTCTTTTCGACATCTTTTGTATCAAGGAGCGCCTTAAGTGAAGGATAAGCACATACCCTGTCATCCTGTCCATATCCTAGGATCATACTCCTGTCAAGTCCTGCCTCTCTTGCCCTTCCGGCCGGAACGACCTCAAGCTCAGCCGAGATGAAATCCTCCTCATCAACCCCGTATGTCTCTTTCATGATCTTAAGTATATTATTCTTGACCTTATCCTTGCCCTTTTTGTCATCCTCCGCCTCTTTACTCTTGCCCTTTATAACAAGAGGCCTGTTTCCGACTATTATATCAAGTGCCTCGCCCTCTATGACCTTGGAAGCCTTCTTATCAAGCTGTTCCTGCGCAAGATGGATCAAAAGGTCTGAAACAAAAAATACCGGATCATCTTCATTCTCTCCTATATTAACAATAACAGTAGTTCCATCTTTCTTAACGATAACACCATGAAGTGCCAGCGGAACAGTGACCCACTGATACTTCTTTACTCCTCCGTAATAATGTGTATCAAGATATGCCAATCCTCCTTCTTCATAGAGCGGATTCTGTTTAATATCCATGCGCGGCGAATCAATATGTGCCCCCAGAATATTCATACCTTCAGTCATCGGACTTGCCCCTATCTTAAACATGGCTACCGTCTTATTCATCCATACGGAATATATCTTATCGCCTTTCTTTATCTTTCTGTTTCCGTCTATCAGCGTACACAGCTCAACATAGCCGGCTGCCTCGGCTTCCTTTACTATAGCGTCAACGCATTCCCGTTCTGTCTTGCAGTTGCTGATAAAATCGATATAACCGGAAGCAAATTCATCAACCTCCTTAAGTTGCTTAACCGAATAACTTTCCCATGAATTCCTGTTTTCCATACTCTTATTCTCCATACATGAAAATTTACCAGCTGTATAAAGTCCTCTAACAGCGGCTTAGCTTCTTAATGAAACATCATATTTCTCTTTAAGTACAGCAAGCAGGTCATCAACAAATCCGTCTATGGTCTCTGCCTTGAATTCCTCATCACCCGGTGTATAGACCACGGAGAATGCCATGCTCTTCTTATCTCCAAGCTGCATACCTTCGTATACATCGAAAAGCTCAACACTTGATATATGATCGTTGCTGTCTCTTATTGCTTTCTCAATCTGAGCGCAGGTTATGTTCTTATTCATAACAAAACACAGATCTCTCTTCTCTTCCTGAAATTTAGGTAGAGGTTTGAAAACCTGCTGTCTGTCATAGTACTTCTCAAGCTTGTAAAGAGACAGTTCAGCAATATAGGAATCAACTCTCATATCAAGCTCATCTATTATCTCATACATAACCTGTCCAAGATATCCGATCTCTTCATCCCCACACATTATCCTGGCAGTTCTGTATGGATGAAGGAAAGTCTTTTCAGATGTTTCATATTCAAACTTGATCCCAAGCGTATCAGCTACAGTCTCAACAACACCCTTAATCGTAAAGAAGCTCTCATCCTCTCCGAAACATCCTATGCATAATGTCTGAAGTTCCTCTGGATATTCCTCAAGCGGAAGCGATTTGGGAACAAATATATTTCCAACCTCATATATACGTCCTTCAAGTATTCCTCTCTTTTGGTTACGCTGCATTGCCTGTATCATCTGCGGAGCAAGCGTGGTCCTCATAAGCGAAAGATCTTCGTTGATGGGATTCAGAAGCCTTATAGCAGTCCTTTCAGGTGCATCCTCTTTCAGTCTCAAAAGATCGAGTGAGGCCGGAGAAAAGAACGAATAATGGATCCCCTCACTTGCTCCCGCACTGCAAAGTGCATGCTTTATCTTAAGCTCTGTTCTCTGCTTCAGATCATATCCGCCGAGAGTCACCTTTGCTGTAGGCATAAACGATGGGATCACATGATCATAACCATACATTCTTATGACTTCTTCGGCTACATCTTGATAGGATTCCATATCCTCCCTGTATGCCGGAACCATAAGAGTAAGCTCATCTCCTTTAAGTTCAGGGGCAAAACCAAGTCCGCCCAGTATCCTTAATATCTCATCGGTAGGAACTGTTATACCGAGCACCCCGTTAACTTTTTCCACACTGACTTTAAGCTTAAAAGGTTCTATTGAATTGCCTGTATTGGTATCAACATGCGTTGAGCTCACCTTGCCACAGCCTAACTCTTCCACAAGATGGAGCGCCCTCTTCATCGCCATTACAGTAGTATATTCGTCAACACCCTTACTGAATCTCGCTGATGAATCGGATGATTTCCCAAGAGCTCTTGAACTCTTTCTAATGTTGTCTCTTGTAAACTTCGCCGCTTCGAACAGGACTTCTCCTGTGGAATCAAGGATCTCCGAATTGAGTCCTCCCATTATCCCGGCAAGGGCTACCGGCTTAACTCCATCACAGATCACCAAATTACTGCTTGTAAGTGTAAGCTCCTTTTCATCGAGAGTTACTATCTTCTCTCCATCACTGGCTCGTCTTACGTTTATCTGATTCCCTTCAAGATATGCATAGTCAAATGCATGCATCGGCTGCCCCAGCTCGTTCAGTATGTAATTAGTTATGTCAACCAAATTCGAAATCGGCGTTTGACCGATAAGTGCAAGGCGTCGGCGCATCCATGCAGGACTTTTTTCAATCTTAACATCATAAACATAGTGTCCGATATATCTTGGGCATATATCTGGAGCTTCCACATTTACAACAAAGCCTTCCTTCTTCACTTCTGTTTCAGTAAAGTCAAGCGAGGGTTCATGAAGCTTCGTGCCAAGTACAGCAGCAACCTCCCTTGCTATACCGAAAATGCTCTGACAGTCAGGCCTGTTTGCTGTTATGGCAATATCAAATATCCAGTCATCAAGTCCAACGATTGGCTTGACATCGGCTCCTACTATGGCATCTTCCGGAAGTACCAACAGTCCGTTATATCCCGCTCCTTCATACATGTCTTCCGTAAGCCCCAGTTCTACACCGGAACAGAGCATGCCATAAGAATCGTAGCCTCTAAGCTTACCCTGTCCGATCGTCATTACGCCTTCTACCGTAACATGATCCTTTGCTGTCGCATATACAGAAGCTCCTATTAGAGCCAACGGATATTTTCCACCGGCCCTAACATTATCCGCACCGCAGCAGATCTGGAGTTCTCCGGCTTCTCCCGCATCCACCTTACACAGATGGAGATGTGTTTCGGGAATGGGCTTGCATTCCTTAACGAGTCCAACAACTACTTTACTTATATCATGTCCGACTTCGTACTTATCTTCAACTTCAAAGCCGCAGGAGAACAACTTCTCCTCCAGTTCATCAACACTTACATCTATATCCACATAATCCTTAAGCCAACTTAACGGTACTAACATCTTCTATCTCCTTCTTTACTTTCTGATATGGCCTTTCGCTTCGCATTTGAGGATCTTTATTCCCTGATCTGCTCAAGCACTCTCAGATCCGATTCAAACAGCAGCTTTATATTATTGATGCCGTATTTAAGCATGGCAATACGTTCTATTCCTATTCCAAAAGCAAAACCGCTGTACTCATCAGAATCAATTCCGCAGCCCTCAAGAACTTTCTTATTAACTACTCCGGCTCCGAGAACCTCTATCCATCCTGTACCCTTGCACAGCTTACATCCCTTACCATGGCACTGAAAACAACTGACATCAACTTCTACCGAAGGTTCTGTGAATGGAAAATACGACGGACGCAATCTCGTGCCGGTTCCATCTCCAAATATCTTTTTAACGAACTCATCCAGCATTCCCTTAAGATCGCAGAGGGTTATACCCTTATCAACAACAAGTCCCTCCATCTGGGAGAACATGGGCGAATGCGTGGCGTCATCATCCGAACGGAATACTTTGCCCGGTGAGATTATCTTGATCGGAGGTTTCTTGGCTTCCATGACATGTATCTGCCCTGCAGAAGTCTGGGTACGAAGCAAAAACCTGTCCGACAGATAAAAGGTGTCCTGCATGTCTCTTGCCGGATGATCATCCGGTGTATTAAGCGCAGTAAAATTGTAATGATCCGTCTCGATCTCAGTTCCCTCATATATGTCAAAGCCCATGGAACCGAATATATCAACTATCTGGTTCCTTATAAGTGTATTGGGGTGCAGATAACCATGTTTCCTCTTTACTGCAGGCATCGTTACGTCCAGCTTCTCAGACTCATATTTGAGCTTCATCTCCTGAGCTTTGAACTTCTCATCCATTTGCTCAAAAGCAGTTTGAGCCCATGACTTCATATCATTGACGCGTCTTCCGTATTCAGCCTTCATCTCATTGGGTATCTTGCCCATTTCTCTCATCAGGCTTCCGACCATTCCGGTCTTGGAATCAAATATCTTCTTCCTGTATTCAAATACACTTTTGGAAGTGTCAAGCTTCTCAAGTTCACTCTTTATCTCATCCTTTATTTCGTTAAGCATACCGGCTAACTCATTAAGATCCGCCATTGTATTTCTCCTTTTTATTTATACTTTTTACTTTATGTAACTTTACTCGGTATCAATTAAAATGTCAAATTGTAATAGCACTGACTATCTTCAATATTCATCCTTTTCTGCCAACTCTTGCCGCCTTTCTTTCTTTGATATTATTAATGATCGAATTTGCAAAATGATTATTGATCTCTGCACATATAAACAGAATATACATACAGCAATACAGCCATATCATTGATGCTATGATTGTTGCCATTGATCCGTACATGGAAAAACC
>JAFXVI010000084.1 GCA_017524595.1 Lachnospiraceae bacterium
AAATGTTTGATTCTCAGGATAAGCTAGCTTATCCCTCGTCATAAGGAATCCACCACTTCGTGGTCCGCCCTTATGACCAATCCTAAAATTTACTTTAGGGTCGTTCTGAAAAAATGTAATGAAATTTTTCAGGTATGGTTTATACTATTAGATTTTCAAGGTGCTTCGCTTCAGTTGTTGATCAAGAAGCTTACCGGAGAAGGAGGGATTTGAACCCTCGCGCCGCTATTAACGACCTACTCCCTTTCCAGGGGAGCCCCTTCAGCCTCTTGGGTACTTCTCCAAGGTTGAAAAAAGCGGAGAGGATGGGATTCGAACCCATGTGCCCGTGAAGGCAAACGGTTTTCAAGACCGCCTCGTTATGACCACTTCGATACCTCTCCATAAGTCTTGATTTACCCATTATTTTACGCCGACCCGTTTCTCGTCAGCGCATTAAACATCATAACAAACAAGGATATCAATGTCAACTGTTTTTTCATTAAAAAACAATGCTATTTTATATTACTTAAAAAACAGCATTGTACATATATTATCCATATATTAACGGCTGTTCAAAAATGCTTCCGCAATGACCATATCCTCGGGCGTTGTTATCTTGATATTCCTATACGAGCCTTCGGATACATACACCGGAAGGCTGCCGTAACGCTCCATTACCATTGCATCATCAGTAATACCGTTCCTGCATGGTGAAGTATTGCCGCTTATGCTTTTCGTATCAGCCGCCATCTTCTCATATGCAGCCAGTATCTCTTCATATCTAAACACCTGCGGTGTCTGCATAAGCCAAACTCTGTTCCTGTCGGGCGTATCCACGCATACACCATCATCGTCTAACAGTTTAACTGTATCCTTACTTGGCACCGACACTATCGCAGTCCCGTGTTTTTGGGCCGTTTCATAAGCGCGACGCAGTATGGCGTCATCAACAAAAGGCCGGGCTCCGTCATGTATGAACACGTAATCACAATTTCCTGCCGCCCGAAGTCCACACAAAACGGAATCATACCGTTCTGCGCCGCCTTCCACGATCTTAGATGCCTTCGTTATCCCATACCTGCCGATAATATTTTCTTTAATATAAGAAAAATCATTCTTCGACGCCACGATTACTATTTCATCTATAAAGCTGTCCTGAAAAGCCTTAAGTGAATAGTAAAGAACAGGCTTCCCGCACAGTTCCAGGTATTGCTTGGGCTTGTCCGTCCCCATTCTTTTTCCCCTGCCGGCTGACAAAACGATAGCCGTACATTTTTTATTCATATCCATTTCTCCGGTGTAATATAACTTGATCCCCTGTTATTTCCAGATAATATATTCACATAGTCCGACATGCCGCTGTACCTTTGGTACTTTCGCCATCATCTATCGCCAAGCTTAAGATTCGGGATCGCATTTAAGTCAAGTCCCGCAAAGTTACCTTTAAGATATTCATAATATCCGGCAACGCCTATCATTGCTGCATTGTCGGTACAAAATACCGGCGAAGGGCGATAAAACTTTATCCCCTCCTGCTCACAGGCCGTCTCCATTGCCTTACGCAGCGCACTGTTTGACGCAACCCCTCCGGCTATCGCAAACTTCTCTGCCCCGTATTCCCTGACGGCATTCATCGAATGCTCAACAAGCACGTCTGTCACTGCCTTCTGGAATGAAGCCGCCACATCCGGTACCGATATCTCCCTGCCCGCCATTTTTTCCGAATTAAGATAATTGAGCACGGCTGATTTTAACCCACTGAATGAAAAGTCATATTCCCCATCCCTGACTTTTGCGCGGGGAAAATCGATTGCTTCGGGATCTCCTTCCTTTGATACCTTATCTATCTTGGGGCCGCCCGGATAACCTAAGCCTATTGCCCTCGCCACCTTGTCAAATGCCTCGCCTGCAGCATCGTCTCTTGTACGTCCGAGTATCTCATACACTCCGTAATCCACAACATTTACAAGATGTGTGTGACCGCCCGATACTACCAAAGACATAAATGGCGGTTCCAGATCATCATGCTCGATATAATTCGCACAGATATGACCTTCGATATGATGGACTCCGATAAGCGGTATGCCTGTTGCAAAGCTTATTGCCTTGGCTTCCGCAACGCCAACAAGCAGCGCTCCCACAAGCCCGGGACCGTAAGTAACTGCTATCGCATCAATATCCTTTAATGCAACATCCGCTTCCTTAAGCGCCTGTTCTATTACCTGATTGATCTTCTCGATATGTTTGCGCGATGCAATTTCCGGAACAACCCCGCCATAAATCGTATGCAGGTCTATCTGTGAAGATATGATATTTGACAAGACGCTGCGTCCGTTTCTTACGACCGCAGCAGCTGTTTCATCGCATGAACTCTCTATTGCCAGTATCAGAATATCTTTATTTATCTCAATATCATTATTGATTCTTTGCTTCGCTGTCTTTATCATCATATATCCGCCATCCGAATATCTTCCAATGGCCTGTCGTATCCTTTCTTAACAGGAATTCTTCCTGGGTTGCCACCATCTTCTTGCCGTCACGAACCGTGAACAGGCAGAACGCCTTGGCCCAGTCAGCTCCCTCATACCTGTAATAATCTATATCTGTCGCGCCGGATACCGAATAACTGGATATATATCTGTCCTGACTCTTGAATATGTCGACTGACGTTTTAAGATCATTAAGATAATCATCATCATTCTGCTGGGCACGCAGCTGGTCATCCAGAAGTTCGCGTGATTTTGCCGCCAGTTCGCTGAGCTGTTCCGGCGTATAGCTCTCACTGTAGAAGCACCTTGTTATCTCACTGTAATACTTAAGGACCTCTTTGGGCGTGGTCGGGTAATTAGTAGCAAGATCCCTGGCCAGAACTTCCTCTACCGGTGTCAGTGTGGCCGGAGTAGCAACATCCGGCTTGTTTCTGAACGCAAGTATAGCAAAGCCGCCGACAACTATCGCCGCCAGTATCAACATTATCACTATTCTTTTGGCACCACCATCGGTCTTACGCGCCATTGTTGTTACTCCTCCGTGAAGTCTATCTCCATACTCCGGCCATCCTTGGCCGTGTGTGTATTTTTAAATATCTTTCGTACCGCCGCTTCATAATTTCCGGGATACGAAAGCGACGGACTGTAATGGGTCAGCCACAGTTCAGCTACTTTTGCCTTTTTTGCCATTTCTGCGGCCTCATAAAAAGTCATATGCTTATGTTCTTTTGCCTTTTCTTCCATATCCGGCTCTCCATACATTCCCTCACATATGAAGAGATCGGAGTCTTTGGCATTTGATACTATAAGATCGGTTGGTCTTGAATCAGTACAATAGGTAAGCTTTATGCCCTTTCTTGGCGGCCCCAGAACCATATCAGGAGTGAGTGTTCTCCCTTTATATTCTATGGTCTCGCCCTTTTGGAGAGGATTCCAGAATTCAAGCGGAATATCAGCTTTCTTTGCCGCTTCCACTGAGAACTTGCCCGCCCTGCCTATATACATACTGTAACCGTAACACGTCACATTATGGTTCAGCTTAAAAGCCTTAAGGCGATAGCCGTCCATCTCTATCTCTTCCTCTGTTTCCGTCAATTCCCTGAACTTTATCTCAAACGGAAGCTCCGGTGCTATGACCCTGAGTGAATTGACTACTCTGGTCAAGCCTTTTGGGCCTATCATCAAAACAGGCTCGGTGCGCTCTGAATTCCCCATTGAAAGAAGCATGCCCGGAAGACCGCTTATATGATCCGCATGATAGTGCGTGAAACACATAACATCTATCGGCTTGGGGCTCCACCCCTTCTCCTTCATGGCGATCTGCGTACCTTCGCCACAATCTATCAAAATACTGCTGCCGTTATACCTCATCATGAGGGAAGTCAGCCATCTGTAGGGCAACGGCATCATACCGCCGGTACCCAGCAGAGATACGTCCAACATATCTGAAATTCCTGTTCTGTAATTATTTTAACCACATGATCAGAGCATCCTCTGTCGGATGTTCATAAAAATTCCTGCGTATACCTTCGGTCATAAATCCCAGCGACTCATATAATGCTATCGCCGCCCGGTTTGACTTTCTGACTTCAAGCGTAAATCGCTCGCCCCCGATGGTCCGCGCCTTTTTAATCGCCGCTCTCATAAGCGCCGCGCCAGTTCCATGGCCGCGGAAGGCTTCCTTCACCTGTACATTGGTTATATCCACATCTCCGACTATGTTATGATACACGACACAGCCTGTTATCTCTCCGTCTTCCTCAGAGAGGATACAACCCCTGTCATTCTTATTAATAAGGTCAGCAAAATCATCCTTCTTCCAGGGAGCACTGAATATTGTCCGCTCCATTTCAGCCACGGCATCAATGTCCTCAACTGTCATTTCCCTTATTAACATTTTTTTGTGACCGTTCCCTCTCAGCCTGAGACATCCTTAAGTATTCCGGCTTATGCTCCGCAGCCGTCTCGATACTGCAACCGTTTATTTTGCCCGCACCTGTCAGGCCTGCTTCTTTATAATACTGTGCTGCCAGAACTGCTAATGCCCCTGCGCGCTGTCTTGACATATGGGGTGGTGCGTATGAATGACTGTGCTTAAGCTTATTATCGATCTGTTCCCTGTATACCGGCACTCCGTCGCCAAGGAAAAGCACCGTTTCATCCAACATCGCATCAAGCAGGGCGCACAACTCATCAACTGCTATTGCGCAGGCTTCCTTCACTGTTTCCTGCTTTCCGTCTATAAAACGATATACTCCTGTATATACCTGCTCACGCCTTGCATCCATTATTGGACAGATCAGACCGTCTACACCCCAGACATTCATTGCCAGAGCCTCAAGCGTCGATATCGCAATGACCGGCTTATCAAGCGCAAGCCCTATCCCTTTGGCTGTTGCGGAACCTATTCGCAATCCGGTGAAAGATCCCGGGCCCTTTGCCACAGCTACTGCATCTATCGAAGACACATCAAGCTCTGTCATCTTCCTTATCTCATCAAGCATGGGAACCAAAGTCTGCGAATGTGTTTTCTTATAATTTGTAGTATATTCAGCAAGCAGCTGATCATTCTCAAGAACAGCCACGGTAGCGGTAAGCCCCGAGCTGTCTATCGCAAGTATTTTCATATATTTTCCTATCAACCGGTCCCGATATGAAAATATCATTCGGGCTGTTCATTCATCTATCTCTATCCTGCGAAAATCACTGCCCCTGGCAAGATCTTTAGAAATGACTACTCTGTGCGCATCCTTTGGTATCAGCTCTTCTATAAGATCCGCCCATTCTATCAAAGCTACGCCATCCGAATAAAAATAATCCTCATATCCTATCTCTTCCATCTCTTCAGGTTCTTCTATCCTGTATACGTCAAAATGGTACAGCGGCATTCGCCCTTCTTCATATATCTGCAGTATTGTAAATGTTGGACTGTTGACATATTCCCTTACGCCCATTCCCTCTGCAAAACCCTGGGCAAATACAGTCTTCCCGGTCCCTAGATCACCCACCAGTGTATATACCTCACCCGGCACTGCTTTCTTTCCAAGTTCCCTGCCAAGTTCGTATGTCTCCTCACTGCTGAGGGTCTCTTTTATCATTTGTCTTCCTCTTATTCACTTATCATTATTGCATCTGTATCAGATTGCTCCTGCCGGTGCATACATTGACAGGCTACTTTATCCTTACTCTGCCTGCAGGAACACCCTTATTAATAAGCTCAACCGCCTTATCGTAATCTTCACCGAGTGACTCTTTCGGAAAGATCGTTGCCGTTACCCGGTTGGTATACAGTATAAGGCTCTTCTTCGTGCTTCTTGCCTTGGTTATGGAAGTCCATTCAGCTTCCATATGCTCGTCCATCACATCAACTGCCATCTTATCGTCATCAAGCGTATAATGCAGCGTCTCCTTGAATACCGGGTTCAAAGTCACCTGCTTCTTCGCCTGTATATATCTCTCTATCGGAAGGTATGCGATAACGACGATCCCCGCCAGAAGATAAAGCGGATTATGATTTACAAAGAAGATCACACACACCATGATCCCTATGGCTACCGCCATCCAGAACTGTATCCCGGTCACCGTATGATACATCATATAATCATACATCACCGGAGTTGTCATATTAACATCAAATTCTACCTTCATTTCGCCTCACATATCAAATCACACAATATCTGTTAAGGACCGGATCAAATAGTCACACATAATCAATTTAGTATAACACAAAATCATCTGTAAAGGAATAATGGGAATTTATAAAAAATTCAATTATATATTTCCACATTTCCTTTTTTATCGTATAAAATAGAGGAAGAAGAGAAATAAGAAGCTTAAGAAAGGAGAAAGCAAAATGTCAGATAAAAAAATATCATTAAATCATGAAGAATTGAATAAAGTCATTGGTGGCTATATTGAAGATGATATCGGACGCGACACCCTTGGCAAGGAAGTAAAATGTCCGAAATGCCACCATTTTTTAAGGGAGGAATTTGAATACCTCGGTTCCGACGATATTGCAGGAAATTACCGCTGCCTCAATTGCGGATATGTATTCACCGTAAGGTAACGTCGTCAAACTCAGCTTTTATATCTTCGTAAAAGTTGATCATAAGAACGTTCATGTTCGGAAGCATCCAGAATATTCCGATCCCGAAGGTCAGGATCACGAGACATGCCATGCCGAAAACATTGAACATAAGGTAAAAGAACCTGCCTTTATGGTGGTTCATTACGGAAATGCTCAACAACATCATCTCCTTAACGGAACACTCGGGGCGGTCAAGGTACAGGTAATAGCACTGCGACAGCAGGATATATGCATAGATATATACGATCAGGAAAGCTGAAACAAGAACGCATTTTGCAAAGACAAAGGCTCCCCTGCCAAGTCCCAGGGTTTCGGCTACGGAATCCGGGAGCAGTATCGGCAGCTGTATGAGGGTGGAAAACACCCACATGACGAAAGCAAGGATAATTACCTTATCGGGATCATGTTTCAGCACATAGAAGAACTCCTTTATATTTATCTCCTGACCCCGTATAAGCCGCATGCATATCCTGACAAAACCAACGGTGAAAATATCGATCAGAAGAGCCTGTACAAGACTTACAAGAACGCTGACTGTAAATCCTGTCACCTTTATCATAAGGAGCAATTCGGACAGCGTAAAATATATCAGTATATACAGTGCAACATAAACGGACAGCTTCGGGTAATTACCCAGAAGCTGTTCGCGCGTTAATGCCTTTAATAAACTTACAGACTTACCATTCATTTACGTCTCACCCTACCAAGTCAAGATTTGCGCCCCTAAGCGCCATTCCATGTATTGCCTTTAAGTCCTTGGTGTACTGGCTGTTGTCCTTTGGATATGCTATCGCTGTCCTTGTCACACCGCCTGCCACATATGAACGTCCGCATTCAGGACAGATCGCAGTTTTTAAGCTTACGCCACACGAAACCACCTTACCGCCCTTCTCAGCCGCTTTCTCATAAGCATTTACTACATGCTCCTGTTCATGCGCCCTCACCCGTGCGCCTGAAGCTTCCGGTGAAATGTGAGCAGCCGACTTGAAAGAAACCATCTCATCCGAGCCGTCCTGATATTTTCTCTCCTTGCAGGTCTCACATTCAGCAGGCGAGGATTTCCGCCCCGGTGCAACCTCCATGGATTCGCCCGGATTTACTATGGGTTTGGTTCCTTCGACGCCCTGCGTACTGCCGACTCCGGTCAATGAACCCTGCAGGGGGCTCATCATTGCGCCATACATTCCATATCCACTGTATCCAACCGGTCCTATCATCATCCGTGATCATCTCCCTTCCGGGAAATCAAGAGAATCCCTGTGGATCCCTTCCTTGTTCAGTCCCCGATACATAAGAATTACCGGTTCCTGTATTCCTCAGACATTTCCTCCAGCCGGTCAAGCATCTCTTCCATTTCCGGCGGCATCTCTGTCCCCATCCTGTCATATATCTGTTCGTACTGTTCCCTCATCTCATCAACAAGCTTATCATTCGTCTTAAGCTCATTAAAGGTGAAGTACATCGAATAACCCAATAATCCTACGGTCAGCAAAAGCGATGCCGCAGTTCCTATTATCGAAAAAGTCAGGCCCTTTTTAGCTTCCTTAGAAAAATCGGCCGAACCTCCCCTTGAAATAAGGGCAAATATGATTCCCAGACCGCCCAAAACCGGCATGATCGGGAAACAGCATATAAGCCCTGCGAGTGATATCACTCCAAAGGTAACCGCCAGCTTCTCGTATTTCCTTGCTGACAATTGCTTATCGCCAAGTAATTCCCTTTCCATAGCTACCAATCCACTTTAATTTTATCACATTTCACGGCATATGTAAACAAATTATCGTCAGATCACAACTTAAATCAAGCTCATCAGTCTTCAAGTCCAAACGCATCATGGACCGAATTCATCGCCTTTTCAGTTTCCTTCTCGTCAATAAGTACCGTTACCCTTATCTCCGAAGTCGAGATCATGTTGATATTGATATTTGAATTATAGAAGCACTCAAACATCTTGGCTGCAACACCCGGATTGCTCATCATTCCCGCACCAACTATAGATACCTTGGCAACCTTGTTGTTATATGATATCTCAGGATTTCCAAGCCTCTCCCTGTTATCCTCAAGTACTCTAAGAGCGTCATCACAGGCATCCCTGGGTATTGTAAATGAAATATCCTTCGAATCGCTGCGCCCTATGGACTGAAGTATCATATCCACATTTATATTCGCCTTGGCCAGTATATCGAATACCTTGAAAGCGATACCGGGCTTATCCTTAAGTCCTACCAGCGATATCCTCGTAACATTCTTATCAGCAGCAACGCCGCTCACCAACATTCTCTCCACCTTGGTCTCCTCCTTAACAACAGTTCCCTCGGACTCATTAAGGGACGAGCGAACCACCAACTGTACATTATATTTCTTAGCCATCTCAACCGATCTGTTATGAAGCACTCCGGCTCCCAGAGTTGCAAGATCCAACATCTCATCATACGTGATCTCCTTCATCTTGCGGGCTTTCTTAACGATCCTCTGATCTGCCGTATATATTCCGTCAACATCAGTATAAATCTCACACTTATCCGCATGAAGCGCTGCCGCAAGAGCAACTGCCGTCGTATCTGAGCCACCGCGTCCAAGCGTCGTATAATCATCATACTTATTGATACCCTGAAACCCTGTAACAATGACTATCTTCTTAAGATCAAGCTCATTTCTGATACGTTCTGTATCTATCCTCTTAAGCCTCGCATTGCCATATACGCTGGTCGTATGCATCGCAACCTGAAAAGCATTAAGAGATACCGCCGGCGCTCCCAGCATGCTCATAGCCATAGCCATCAAAGCAACACTTGTCTGCTCTCCTGTAGTAAGCAGCATGTCCAGCTCCCTTTTTGACGGATTAGGATTGATATCCTTAGCCATATCAATGAGTACATCCGTCTGTTTTCCCATTGCAGACAGCACAACGACCACGTCATTGCCTGCCTGATAATCTTTGATGCAGCGTTTAGCCACATTCATGATACGTTCCTTATCGGCAACGGACGTACCGCCGAATTTCTTAACAACTAACATTTACAACTCCTCCCTGTTATCAACACGGATCCTTGTTATCGCTCCATCAAGCTTATCATATCCTTTATTGAATTCCTTCTCACTCATTATCCCGGTAACAAATCCAAACTCACCTGTCACGCCGGGAGCTGTGACTGTGCTGACTTCACCGAACAGCTCTCTGATCCCCGGAAGTTTCTCAGCCTCGCTTCCCGAAACACGCACAAAGAAGCTTCTCTTCACCGAACCCACACTGCTAAGCTCAAGGTCCTCGTCATCCCATTCAACCATAACATTGGATTTATTCTTAACCGCCGCAATAACATCGGATACCACCGCACTTGCTGTCGGAAGCTTGCCTGCACCTGAGCCAAAGAACATTGCCGGGCCCAAGACATTACCTCTTACATATACCGCATTCAAAACATCATCCACATTATAAAGAGGATGTGATTTTTTAAGCATAATCGGGGCAACCATCGCAACCAGACCTTCTTCGGTCTTCTGACTTTCCGCGATAAGCTTGATCCTAAGTCCCAGCTCCTTGGCATACTTGATGTCTTTGGCGCTTATCTTCGTGATACCCTCGGTATATACTTTCTCATAATCAGTATTCTTACCTGTATAAAGAGATGTAAGTATCGCTATCTTACGGCAGGCATCCCATCCGTCAATATCAGCTTCCGGATTCCTCTCCGCATATCCGAGATCCTGCGCTGTCTTAAGGGCCTCTTCGAACTCCCATCCCTCATCAGCCATCTTGGTCATCATATAGTTCGTGGTACCGTTTAGTATGCCGCTTATCTCCTCTATATCATCAGCGGTCAGGCACAGATTCAAAGCCCTTATTATAGGGATACCGCCACCCACCGACGCTTCAAAAAAGAAGTTAATGTCCTTCTCCCTTGCTATCCTGATAAGCTCCGGCCCCTTTGCAGCCACCAGTGCCTTGTTAGAAGTGCATACCGACTTGCCCGCCTCAAGACAGCCCTTTACAAAGGTATACGCAGGCTCAACGCCGCCCATCACCTCAACGACCACCGATATATCCTCATCATTAAGAATATCGTTAAAATCATGCGTAAGCACTTCTTCAACCGGATCCCCCGGAAAATCACGCAGATCGAGGACACGCTTTATATTAACTTCTTCACCCGCATTCCTGCTTACAATAGCCTGATTTCTCTTAATGACTTCATAAACACCGGAACCCACCGTTCCGTATCCAAGTACTGCAATATTTGCCATCTGTTTTCTCCTCGTATAAAAAAATGTATTGCCCCCTCAAAAAACAGTCGGCGGCATATCTGTTACTCCTATACTAAGGTAATGCATTCATAAAAAAATATTTTAACGCTTATTTCCATAAATTGCAAGTAAAGCCGCCGCTAAATCACTTGAGCTTGCTGCAAAATTCCCTGTACTCTTCGAGGAAACCGTCAATATCCTCATCTATGAACGCAACATCCTCTTCCCTGGCAGCGAGCTCATGCTTCAATGCGCGTTCGCTCAGTCCGTTAACACCTATAGTAGCCATGAGACCTTTAAGGGCGTGCGCGTTTATCCCGTAATCTTTATAGTTCTTATCCTTAAGCAATGCGCGCATCCTTTTTATCCTCTCATCGCATTCCTTTGTTATCTCGCCGATCACAACACCGAGAACATCCTCATCATCTCCCGCATTTAAAAGAGCGGTATCATAATCAAGGCCATCTATCGCTGAGAGTTTTGAGTAAAGCTGATCACTTCCCTTGGATCCGTTTTCATGGAAACGTCCTAAATCTCCCGCCTCATAAACCTTCTCTTTGGGAAGATACTTTCTAACGGTCTCTTCAAGCAGTGCGGAACTTAAAGGCTTCGTAAGATAGTCTGCAAATCCCGCGTCAATATACATCTGCCTGCTGCCCGCTATCGCATTTGCCGTGAGCACGACCGCAGGCGTTTCCCTATTCACAGATGCTCCGTCGCTTCGTATAAGATTCAGCGTTTCGATCCCATCAGGATCAGGCATCATATGGTCAAGCAGGATAAGGTCATATTTTTTCTCCCTGCATTTATCAATCGCCTCAGACCCGCTAAGACACAGATCAGGAACTATACCGTTCCCCTTGAGGAACAGCCCGACTATGCTTAAGTTGGTTTTATTATCGTCAACCGCAAGTATGCTTGCATCCGGTGCCGTAAATGCAGGTTTATGAACTCCTTTTTCGCGCCTGCCGCCACTCTTTCCGACTTCATCAGAAATATTTGACATAGGCGTTTCATCCGTCACCTCAACCGGCAAAGTCACGCTGAAGGTCGAACCGACCAGATACTCTGATTCTACCGAGATACGTCCGCCCATCGAATATACTATATGATTTACGATCGCAAGTCCGAGCCCTGTACCCTCTATATTCCGGTTTGTATTCATGTCAATGCGCGAAAAAGCATCAAACAGTGTCGCCCTGTCCTCCTCTTTGATCCCGCGCCCGGTATCCCTGACATCAAAACGCAGGTTATACGATCCGTTCTCTCCGTCACTTCCTGATATCATCAGGCTCACGCTACCTTTATCGGTATATTTAACAGCGTTGTTTATCAGGTTCACAAGCACCTGTTTTATCCTTATCTCGTCCGAATCGATCCTGCGCGGCACAGCATTTAAAAATACCGTCATAAACACAAGATCTTTGGACTGCGCCCTTTCCCTTGCGATCATCTCTATCTCTGACAGCATTACACCAAGATCGAATTCCGAATTCATTATTTCCATCTTTCCTGCTTCTATCTTGGAAAAATCAAGCACGTCATTTACCAAAGATAAAAGCATACGGCTTGAATTCAGTACTGTCCTTGCATAGCCGTCGATCACGGGATCCTGATTTTCCCTGAGGATCATCTCATTCATACCCACTATCGAATTGATAGGTGTCCGTATCTCATGTGACATGCCGGCAAGAAAGCTTGTCTTGGCTTCGGATAACTGTATAGCCCTCTCCCTCTCGGCTGTTATGCGTCTCAGATCCGCCACCTGCTGCATGATCACAAATGCAAGGAGGAAAATGAGCCCGAACAGCATCACGACACCTTCATTCTTAAACGCCATAAATGTAAGCATCAATATTGTCAAAATGCTGAACAGAATAAATCCGATGAAACCTATGAGTGTGAATTTATAGTCCCCGGCATGACCCCTTTTTACATCGATCACGAGTATCGCAAACACGCCAAAAACGACAATTCCCAATATGAGATCAATATAAAGGAGCGCCTGAGGGAATGTGAAGATTCCCGTAAAATGTAACAGGCTGAACACTACAAGGCTCGAAAATGAAGCCACAAGCATTACAATGACCGCCTTCCTGTATCGTCCCTTCTGAATAGAATCAATATACAGAAGGAAAGCCAGAGGAAGCATCATGCACAGAACATAATTGACAACGCCGTCTATATGGTAGTGTCCGAAAACAAACGGATACAGATATGAATCTGTTATGATCCATCCCGCAGTTATGAAGATACCCATTGAAGCATACATCAGGCTGATAGTGCGTCTGTAACCAAGCTGTATTCCCACTGCGATCAGAATTATGAATCCGGATAGCACAAGGAGCATGGCAGACATAACAAAGGACGTGCCATATTTATCTAACAGAACACTGTGTATACCGCCGGGGCCTGCCACAAAGATCTCAGGCACCACCTCAAGCTTCCTGTCCGTCCTGTAACGAGTCATCCTGACTTCCTTACCGGAATCGTAAGGTTCTACAGGTACCAGGATATAGAAGTTCTTGACTGTACCGCCGGGCAGTGAAAAATCCTTAAGCCTGTCGAAGCTCTTCCTTAACTCACCATCCACATATACATCCACATTCCCGCGGGTGATGAAACAGATATAACTTCCATCCCTGATATCATCCGGAAGAGTCGATATAATAGTAAAATCCTCGTTCTTTAAGCGTTCATCCCTGTATGGCGCCTCAACTTCAAAGCTGTCTCCATTCTGATCTATGACTTTCCAGTCCATGATATACACAGGCTCATCGCTCTCCCATACAGCGCTCCTGTCCTTTAGGCTGTAGCTTATAAGAAGCGCAAGGGCATAGATGAATGCAAGCAGGAACATAACCTTGAATACAGGTATTATCTTATAGTTTTTTGTTTTATCGTAGGTCTTTATGTACATGTCGTCTCTCTTCTATAAGTCAATTCCAGCAGTTAAGTAATTACATTTTATTAGATATATACCTTACTTGCAAGCATTAAAGAGGCGATTTTCTCCCATTACCGGGAACGTATGATCCCGCAAAAAGCGCAACCGGAGAATTCATGTTGCACGTATTAAGTTTTTTAGAGTATAATGTCATGGTTTGAGGTACACGTATGAATAATGTGATGGCTTTCAGAAAAGGATTAAGGGACGGTACCCCCATTGCGATGGGGTATTTTGCAGTGGCATTTTCCCTTGGTTTTATGGCAAAAAAATGCGGCCTTTCTCCGCTGCAGGGTTTCATCGGCAGCTTTTTCACCAGAGCTTCGGCAGGTGAATACGGAGTATATACACTGGTCGTTCAGAACGCCGGCTACATAAGCGTCATCGCCATGAGCCTTGTCACCAATTTAAGATATCTGCTTATGAGCACAGCTTTAAGCCAGAAGTTCTCACCGGATACCCCACTGCTTAAGAGGATTCTCGTGGGGTGTTGTGTTACCGATGAGATATTCGGCATATCGATAGCTTATCCCGGATACTTAAACCCTTACTATACATTCGGGGCATTTGCGGTATCGACTCCGCTTTGGGCGCTCGGAACAATGACAGGTATAATCGCGGGCTCTGTATTGCCCGCAAGGATCGTATCGGCACTAAGCGTTGCACTTTATGGAATGTTCATCGCGATAATAATCCCGCCTTCCAAAAAGAACAAAGCTATAGGCATCGCAGTTGTCGTTAGTTTTCTGTTAAGCTGGATTGCGAGAAATGTTGACTTTATCAGTCAATTCAATCTGAGTTCAGGTACGATAACGATAATACTGACTTTGGTAATATCCGCGACAGCGGCAGTCATCCATCCCGTACTTACCGATGTGGATGATATGGATTCATAAACAGAAATGAAAGCAGTGTAAAGCAAATATGAAACATTCAACCTGGATCTATATCATAATAATGATATT
>JAFXVI010000085.1 GCA_017524595.1 Lachnospiraceae bacterium
ATATCGGTAGTAGCTTAATTAAACAAACAATAACCAAGGTAAAATCAGCAACCGTATCAAACTTAGAACCAAACTCACTAACAGTACCCGTTTTTCTTGCTATAGTTCCATCAACCATATCTGTACCCCCGGCAATTATGTACAGTGAAAAAAAGGCGGCTGAAAGAGTAGGGCAAAACAACAATGCTATGGAACATATTATTCTAATACCTGTCAAAATATTTGCCATCACTTAACTCTTTGGAATATGACCGTCGCATCCTTCATGGAAATCTTCCCGACACATTTTAAGTTATCATTCTGCGTTTTATATTCATCAATATAAATCTGCTCTATTTTAGAAATATCTATTTTTAAATCATCCTGATCGGTTACTGTCTCAGTTTCTGAAGAACTAACGGTTTTTTCATTGCTGCTCACACCGCATCCGGCTAAAAAATAACAAGCAAAGATCAAAGGTAGTATTACATATTTAGTTACCATAGTCATAATTCTCAATGCCCTTTATGCTTCTCTTTCTTTTTCTGCTGCTTTAGTTCAAAAAGCCTTAACTCTTCCGCCTCTTTTTATTCCCGGCTTTTAACCTTACGTTCAACAGTCCTTTTCGTAAAAAACTATATCCATCCGGTCATTGATATGTTCGACTTTACCGGTTTGATGATAGCCCATTTTCTCGTACAGATACAGATTACCCTTTTCCTGCAAAATTGTATCCAGGCACCAATGATCTTTTCCATGTAATCTTTCCGCTTCTTCTATCGCCTTCTGGGCATAACTTTTGTTTCGATATTCTTTCATGATCCATATGGGAGATATTCGTTTTCTGCTCCCATCCTTTTTGTCTATAACACGGATCACACCAACCTTCTCACGATTTGCCATAATGAAATAATAGTTTGTCCAAGGCTGTTCAAACCTCGCAGAAACCTTATCCATCTCTTCCGCTGCAGGATTTGTATCATAGTCCTGATACTTTTTAAGAAGTTCGGAAAACGCTTCAACCTGCATCTTCCAGACTGTTTCAATATCTTCCTGCATAACCGGTTTTAATTCTATCTCCATGCTGCTATAATCCTTTCCGTTCAACTGCTATCAAAAGCTTTTTCATAACCGTCATTCTCCCATAAGATATGTTACTACAGGCTCGATATATTTTTTATCTGAAATATCATAAGAGCCGGCTATATGTTCTGCCATCTGCTTTGACTTTTCGTCCTGTTTCTTTTTCAAAGCGCTTACAAACATTTTCATTGCCAGTTTTGAAGCAGTATTCATCTTTTCATAGTCAAATCCACCCTGACAGTAGAACGCTTTTATATATTTCCGCTGTTCATCGCTAAGGATATTCTTTAAAGCCACTTCCACATCAGGATTGTCGTTAGGACTTCCGCCAACGCAGATCACTGCCAGACGCTTTTCTTTCCATTTATCTGCTTTATCCAAAAACCATTTTACTTTGACCACACTACCGGCCATACACCATCCGGCATATACGATCGCCTCATAATCTGCAAAAAAAGTTTCATCCCTTTTACGAACATCCTTCAAATCAAAGATATCCGCATCCATCTCATCTGCAAGCCACTGTGCATATTTCTTTGTAAATCCTGTCTGCGAGGTATAGATTATTAACGTCTTCATATTTTCTCCAGATTCCTTTCCATTTTCATTATCGTATCTATGGTAACTGCCAGATTGTTCTCATTGACACCCTCAAAGATCTGCTCGATGATCTGGGCGCTTGTCCTGCTCTGATTATCATTTTCTTCAAGAAATTTCCTGCATTTATCCGTAACAAAGTACCGTTGCTTTCTCTTATCTTTCTCGTCAGTCATCATTGAAACAAAACCTTTGTTTTCAAGCTTCAGCAGGATCTGTTTCACATTCTGATGAGAACTCCCCATTACTTCCGAGAGATCATTCAGCGTAGGCGCTTCCTTACAAAGGTTGATGCAGATGATCGCAAAAAACTGCTTCCATGTTATCTCTTTGAAATACCTGTCTGCAGCCGCCTGATACCTGTTGTCAAATGCACTGAGCAGTCCCAAAAGAAACGATTGTGGAGGCATCTGTCCAAATTCAACCTTGTTCATATTCATAGCTTCATCATAGTTCATTTTTCGTCCTCATTATTTTGCAAACAAATAGGTAATATACTACATGTCTATAAATGTAATATATTACCTTTATTTTGTCAACCTATTTTTTTCTTTGCTTTTTCACTCTTTGTTATTCATGAATACCATACATCATAAACAAGTAAATCCGACACTTTCAAATACTTTCTTACAATCAGTTGTTCCAAGATAATCAAGGAAAGTCTTTGCTACGTCGGGATGTTTTGAAGCTTTAAGGACCGCAGCAGGATAGATGACCTGTCCACACATATCCTTGGTTGCCGTATCCACTACGGTAAGGTTTGCAGAAAATGCGTCCGTTGAATAAATAATGCCGCAGTCAACTGCCGCTTCACTTACCTGCGTTGTAACTTCCTTTACATTGCTTCCATATGTGAGCACGGCATCTCCGGCAAGTTTTTCTTCATCAAGTTCATAATAGGCAAATATCTTCTGAGTATACTGTCCTACAGGGACATCTTCATTTCCTATAGCAAGCAGGATGCTCTTATCCTTAAGGCCTGCCACCATATCATCATATGAACCTATGCCTTTGGGATTTCCTTCGGGAACGGCAAGCGCAACTTTATTCTCAAGAAGATCGATCCTTGTATTCCCGTCAACGAAATCAAGTCTATCGGTATTTACCTTCTTATCAGCGCTTATATCGAGCTGATCCATCTGCTTTTTTGCTGCCGAAATAAAAATATCGCAATCCGCACCCTCTTCAATCTGGGTCTTAAGCGTTCCGGACGAATCGAAATTGAAGGTTAATTTTACATTTGGATTAAGCTCTTCATACTTCTTACCTATCTTTTCGAGTGTCTCCGTCATGGAAGCCGCTGCAAAAACGATAAGTTCCGTTTCGTCAGTCTTGTTATCAGTTACTTGGGTTTCGTTTATCTGCGCACTGCTGCCCGCACATCCCATGATAAGACATACACAAACAGACAGCACACATAGTAATGCTGTTACTCTTTTCATTATTACTCTCCTTTTCGTGGAAACCGCCTGGAATTATGCTTACGCATTACGGTTCCGATGGAAGGCTGATCGCTTTCGCTCACAACCCCGGGCCCCTATAACAACATATGCTCCGCTTATCTGCTACAACTGATAGTTCAAGGGACCGGCCATATAAACATAGCATCTGCCTTAGCTTATATGGCTCGAAGAATTTTTCTACCTTACTATTATACAATATTTTTTGTCTGTATTCTGAAAATTTAAGCCAACAGAGCCTGTACCTGTTCGCGCTTTTCGAACAAGACACATCCTCCTTTGTGATCATCCGCAAGGATATCTTTATCCCTGAGCAACCCAAAAAGCTTTGAATGCATAGCATCCTTAAGCGATGTATTCCTGACATTTACATCTGAGTATGGCGAAAATGGACACGGTTCCGCACCTCCATGTGAATTGATATGGAAAAATCCCCTGCCTGCAGCTATACATCCTCCGGAACTCTTTTCATCTCCTGGGAAAGAAACAAATACCATATTCTGACGATCGGACCTTATCCTGTTCACTTCAGTGAGAAGATGATCTCTTTCCTCATCAGATAAGGCCAGTTCAGTACTTTCCTCTGTCATCGGCACGTATTCTACATAGATCACAAGTTTACAGCCTCTCATAGAAAGCGAGCCAAGAAAATCATCAGAGGTAACTTCCTTAAGATTCTCCGACGTAACAGTCACTGATGCTCCAAATATCAGATCTCTTTCACACATCCCGTCCATAACACCGATAATCTTATCATACACACCTTCGCCACGCCTTAAATCTGTCTTATCCCTGTTACCTTCTATACTGATCACAGGTACCAGATTCCTGTGCGTATCAAACAGCTCCATATATTTTTCGCCAATAAATGTGCCATTTGTAAATATCGGGAATAAAATCCCCGGTTTCTTTGCAGCTTCCTGCATGACATCCCATCTAAGCAGCGGTTCTCCACCGGCAAGGAGGATAAAGCTGACTCCAAGTTCTTCAGCCTCATCAAATATCCTTTTCCATTCCACTCCCGATAATTGATCCACCGGCTTATGATCCGTTGTTGCTTCATTACATCTTGAATAGCATCCGGCACAGTGGAGATTACAGCTTGATGTAACACTGGCAATTAGAAACGGCGGAATGTGTTCTCCTGCATCCTCGGCTGCAGCCCTCTTCTTTGAGGCCTTTTTACTTGCAGAAGCAAACTTAAGCATATAAGCACTTTCCCGGGGATTCTTCACGGTTGCCCTAAGCGCATCAGCAACAACACTCTCCACTCCCTTTGTCATATATCCCTGAATATCAAAATTAGCGTCCATAAAAATCTCTCCATACAAGCTTCAATATCGACTTCACTTATATTGTTTCACAAACTGAACCGCGGCAGAAATATCACTTTCATTTGGCCTGCCCTTATGTATGCCTTTGAACTCACCCTTGCAGTGAAACTCCCTCTCATCCATAGCAACACCGGCCTTATCAGCCACTTCTTTTACCTTTTTATACGTCGAGTTCAACATTGCTGCAGAGCCGAAATTGACGATCTTCCCGATCTTTTCCTTATCAAGCGAAGCCACGAATGCCTTCACTTCAGGATCAATATTAAAGGCATAGTATGAATTGCCCAGAAACAGGTAATCCACGGATTCATTCACAGGCTCACTGATTGGTAGTGCCTCTACACCCAATTCCTTTGCAATGGCCTCCGCAAGTTTCTTAGTATTTCCGGTTTTTGTATAATATCTTACCGCATATGTCATAACTATCCCTCCTTACAATAATGCCTTAATGCACTCCTCAACCTTGCCCATATCAGCGGTAGGTTCAAAACGTGCTATAACATTTCCTTCACGATCAATTACAAATTTTGTAAAGTTCCACTTGATGTCCGGCTTGGATGCCCAATCAGGATCAGCCGCATTAAACATGTTCTCAAGCACACCCTTTAACTCGTGATCATCAAAGCCATCAAAACCTTTTTGAGCTTTAAGGTATGTGTACAGAGGCAGTTCATTCTCACCATTAACATCAGACTTTTTCATCTG
This sequence comes from Lachnospiraceae bacterium, assembly GCA_017524595.1. Classification (GTDB taxonomy): domain Bacteria; phylum Bacillota; class Clostridia; order Lachnospirales; family Lachnospiraceae; genus UBA2868. The sequence goes on from JAFXVI010000085.1 coordinate 5,159, forward strand.
TGGAAATGTCGTATTATAGTGAAGCGTACAGAATTCATGGATCTCTTCATCACTTCCGGGAGCCTGCGCTCCAAACTGATTACAGGGAATGTCCAGTATCTCTAAACCTTTATCATGATATTCCTTATACATCTTCTCGATGGGTTCATATTGCGGTGTAAATCCGCATCCTGTAGCAGTATTAACGATAAGGATCACCTTACCCTTGTAATCCGCAAGACTCAATTTTCCTCCTTTTCCCGTAAACACTTCATAATCGTAGATCATTTTTGCTTCCTCCTTTTCTTGATTTTTTTTATTCATCTGTTCCGGTTATTCTCCGTCCAAAAACAGGTATAAAAGCCTGTATAATTCCTTTACATCCTTTTCATTGAGCGGTGAACCTTTTGATGCCATCTTAAGCGGTATGTCCTTGCACTGTTCTTTAAGAGCCTCACCTTCTTGGGTTATAGAGATAACCGTGATCCGTTCATCTTCTCTTGAACGTTCCCTGGTGACATAGCCGGCTTTCTCAAGTCTCTTTAGCAGGGGAGTCAGTGTCCCGGCGTCAAGCCTCAATATATCCCCAAGCTGTCCGACATTAACGTTTCCCTGCTCCCATAACACCATAAGTACAACATACTGGGTATATGTCAGGCCTAACGGCTTAAGATACGGCGTGTAGCTACCCACGATCTTTCTGCTGCACGCATACATGGGAAAGCATAATTGATTTTTTAATAAAAGCTGTTCATATTGCTGTGCCATAATTCACCTCAAGATATATTTTTTTATCTTTTGTCCCATTATATTGCGCGCAATATAAAATGTCAAGAAATACTTTTTCATTTGACCTTCATTTGACTACTTTCCATTGAAAAACTAAAATTCCTGACGTATAATACTAAACGTTGTGCACTAATACCCATTGAAAAGAGTGAGAAAATGAATACAGATAAATTAAAACCAATGCTTTTCAGCACCCTTAAACACTACAGTATCAAACAGCTAGGCACAGATGTCGTCTCGGGACTTATCGTTGCCATAATCGCATTACCTTTATCAATAGCTCTTGCACTGGCATCGGGTGTCGGACCGGAAGAAGGTTTATATACAGCAATCGTTGCCGGCTTTATCATATCATTCCTTGGTGGAAGCCGAGTCCAGATAGCGGGACCTACAGCTGCGTTTGCCACTATAGTAGCGGGAATCATAGCAAAAAACGGGATGGACGGCATGATGATGGCTACCATTATTGCGGGAATCATCCTTATTTTATTGGGTCTGTTCCGCCTTGGAGGCCTTATCAAATTCATACCCTATACCATCACCACCGGATTCACATCCGGTATAGCCGTAACCATTGTCATCGGACAGCTTAAGGACTTCTTCGGACTCAAATACCCCGAAGGTACGGTAACCATAGAAACTATTGACAAAATTAAGGCTTTTGCCGCCAATTTCTTCACCTTCAACCCTTATGCTTTTGTCATAGGTTTAATAAGTCTCGCGATCCTTATTTTATGGCCTAAGGTCAGCGAGAAGATACCCGGTTCACTCATCGCGGTAATAGCCGGTATACTTATTGTCAGACTGACAGGAATGAATGTGAATACGATCGGAGATTTATATACCATAAGCAGCCGTCTTCCCAGCCTGCACTTTCCTCATATAACAATGACAGGAATTTCTGCCGCACTGCCGGACGGTTTCACAATAGCAATACTGGCCGCAATAGAATCACTTCTATCCTGTGTGGTAGCCGACAGTATGATCAACTCTCACCACCGTTCCAATATGGAGCTTATAGCACAGGGCTGCGGCAATATCGGATCGGCTCTGTTTGGTGGGATACCCGCAACAGGCGCTATAGCAAGAACAGCGGCCAACATCAAGAACGGTGGACGTACTCCGGTTGCCGGAATGGTACATTCGGTGGTACTGGTTCTGGTTCTTGTCATGCTTATGCCCTATGCGGCGCTTATACCCATGCCGACAATAGCAGCCATTCTCTTTATGGTAGCCTATAATATGTGTCAGTGGAGAACCTTTGTTCATTTATGTAAAACGGCACCCAAGAGTGATATTTTAGTCCTTGTTACCACCTTCATACTAACAGTGGTATTTGACCTTGTGATCGCTATAGAGATCGGCATGCTCTTTGCAGTTCTTCTGTTTATGAAGAGAATGAGCGAAGAATCCGGTGTTACGGGTTGGAAATACTTCGATCCTGATGAGGATCCTGACGGAATGAACTTAAGGCCCATACCGGCTCAGGTTCGTGTATATGAAATATACGGCCCTATGTTCTTCGGAAGCTCAGGGCAGATAGATACCATGAACTTCCGAAAAGAGACCAAGGTCATAATCATAAGAATGAGAGGTGTCCCGGCACTCGATGCAACAGCCATGCACTCACTCGAACAATTCTACGAACGCTGCAGTGAAAAAGGAATTACCCTTGTATTTTCGCATGTTAACGAGCAGCCCTTAAATACCATGCAGAAGGGCGGCTTCTTTGATAAGGTAGGTGGCGAAAACTTCAGACCGCATATAGATGATGCCATCGATTGGGCTACCGAGCTTATCAAAAAATAGGCTTCTCCCTATGACTATGAAGAGAACTGGATCTCTACCAATTCATTATTTCTAAATACCAAAGTAATAGGAAGTCCGCTCTGTCCTTTCAGAAACTCTTTAATAAGATCCATCTTGTCAAAGAACGAATTCTCATACGTTTCCTCCTGTATTTCGACACACTTGCAGGAATCAGCCACAGTTATAACATAAGTCTGCTTCGGATATGACGATGACGGGCTATTCACAAATTCAGAGAGTGCCGTCGTTATCGTCATGGTTTTTCCGTCCGATGACAGTTCCCCTACATATTCTTCATCAGTTACATATTCTCCGTCCGCAATACTAACACCTTCTCCCTCATCTCCTTCTTTATCAGAAAGGCCTGCTCCCGATATATCTATTGCATTTCCTTCGAAGTCTGTACCTTTAAGAGTCTTCGGATCTATCTCATACCAGTCGATCGTCTCTGTATGATCGCCTGCGTCCTTATACAAATGAATAAACAAATTTCCGTTATCCATTATCTGATCAAGTTCCGCAACCGGCGCCCCGCTGTACTTCTTTGCCATTTCAACGATCTCATCATTACTCAGATTACCGGCATTTACAGGATCCGCAGAAGTATCCTCCGGTTCTTCATATTCTTCATAATCTTCATATTCTTCGTAATCCTCGTAATTCTCGAAGTATTCTTCGTCATCATAATACTCTTCGGGTTCGGCGGCTACCGGTTGTGCCTTCTTGCCACATCCCGACAGAATGCCCACGCAAAGCGTTAGCGCACACATGATCGTTATCATCCTTATGATTGTTTTACTCATTTTCATCGTCCTCCTGTGTTTTAATGTCCTCTCAAGCCAAAATCATGATCTTAACAAACTATCAATTAGATTAAACCATTACCACCCCTAGAAAACCAAGTTCATAAAATGAAGACATCAGGGAGCTGGTGAATTAGTATTTTGTGTTTTTGTGGTTTTACGCTTATTCCGTCGACTCTTTTGCTTTTTATGACTTTTTGCAACCAAAGTGCAACCATTTATCCTTGCATCAGATTGTAAGGTCTGATATCTGACATATCAACAATCTTACCAGATACCTTAAGCATATCCAAATCATACTGATTTTGAATGTTCAACCAGAACTGAGGAGTAGTTCCAAAGTACATTGCAAATCTCATAGCAGTGTCTGCTGTTATTCCTCTCTTGCCACTTATGATATCACTGATCCTCGACTGAGGAATATGCACCTCCTTGGCAAGTCTATATGCTGTTACATTCATTGGTTCCAGGAACTCTTCCTGTAATACTTCTCCTGGTGATATAGGTTCTAAATCCATCATATAGGTCACCTCCTTAGTGATAATCACCGATTTCTTCAATGATCACATTACCATTATTCCAACAAAAACAGATTCGATATTGATCATTAATTCTAATACTATGCTGACCCTCTCGATCACCTTTTAATTCTTCGAGATGATTCGAAGGCGGTATTCTCAAATCATTTATGCTTGCTGCCGAGTGAATCATTACAAGCTTTCTCCTAGCTACCTTCTGAATGTCATGAGGCAGCTTTGTCGAGAATTTCATATTCCATATTTTTTCGGCTTCTTTGTCATGCCATTCTGCTATCATATACTTCTGTTCTCCATTAGTACTTCTGTTTTAAAGATACGTCTTTTCATCCATTTTGTCAATTACTTTCAAAATAATTATAGTTTGCTCTAGTACATCTCTTCAAATCTACTGCATCTATTTTGTACCCAGCTGATATCATATTTATCACTTATTCATTTTCATTATAATCTTTACATGAATCACATAACTTAATTTCGTCTTCATCGTAATCATGGAAATATTGCCCACATCTTTCGCATTCAGCAATATCATTAAGTGCACCATAATTTAGGCAGGTACCTACCTACCTCTGCCAAGATATCATCTATACAAATGTATTCTTCATCACATTCATCGCAATATACTCCCGATGCAACTGGCACATATGGAGTTTTCTGTCCATATATATTACAATTCAAAGCAAACAAATCATAATGTATTCTTCGCTGTTTTCATCTACGATCTTAAATCCAACTTTTTCATACATCCTAACAGCATAATTAGCTTTCTGTACAGCCAGAGAAGCCTTCTTATAACCCTTCTCTCTTAACAGTTCAAGCATTCGTTCCATCAAGTTTGTTCCGATACTCATTCCGCGATACTCCTTATACAAGGATATAGCAAAAGACGGCGTGTCATCATCAACATGCCCGTAATCATCCATGATACGAGTCCAAACCGCACCGACCACTCTGCCATTATCATCTGCAACGATACAGTAATCTGCTTTCTCCGTTCCAAAGTCTTCATAATACAGTTTCAATTCCGGTTGCGTAATGATTTCTTTTGCAGGCAGTTCCACTCCTTCCGGAATAAAGATAGCTTCGTACAAAAAATCCTGGAGAAGATCATATTCATTTTCTTTTATTTCCCGTAACGTCATATTCCTATACTTCATCATCTGAGTACCCTTTTGATCTTAGTATAGTAAATTCTCCTGGAAATATTTCCTTTCATATGCGAAGTTCCAGTTCCTGCCTTTGTTTAAGATGATCGATCAGCGCATCTTCCCCTGACAGACCATGCCTTTTTGCATAAGGTGATCCGTCAAAAAATCTCATCATCAGTGGAAACCATAACTCATTTCCCTTATCATCAGATCTTTCCTTCCTGATGACATCAATGTTTGCATTAATATCGCGGCTTTCAAGATAACAGATATGTATTTCCCGATCAGTATACGTCACCTGGTTATTATAGATCTCATACTGTTCCATATCCTTATGAAATCCCGGTATATCAGTAATAATTCGCGTATAGCATATCACCATACGGTTGTCTTCCTTATAGCTGTACGCTTCTATCTCTTTTCTGATATCATCGTACTTATCAAGGATCTTTTCATATTGATCCCTGCTTACATATGCGCACCATGAAAGCTCTACCGGAGAATAATCCCCTTCACGAAATACCTTATGATCCGGGTGCTTCCCGGACAATCTATCAACTAAAGTGCTTTTTCCGCTGCCTTGCAGCCCTTCGATAAAATAATTCAACTTCTTTCTCCTTTTTCACGGAATCTCTATAACTTCAGTTGCAACCTTTTCACGGAACCTGACATCATGATCGACTAATAGCATAGTCGGAGAATACTCTGTTATCAATTTCTCTATCTGTATTCTTGAAAAAACATCTATATAGTTCAGAGGTTCATCCCATATATACAGATGTGCAGGTGTTATAAGGCTTGCCGCTATCAGTACCTTTTTCTTCTGACCTTCAGAATAATCTTCCATATTCCGCACAAACTGCTCCCGTGTAAAATCAAGCTGTCTCAGCACAGCAAGAAAAAGGCTTTCATCAAGTCCCCTGTCTTCATTGAATTTGTGCAGTGAACCTGATAAAAAAGACGTGTCCTGACTGACATATGATATTATCATACCTGATCCGGCATCAAGCGTACCTGATATTGTCAGTTTTTTATCCGGATCTTTATTGCTGTCATTTACTCTTTGTAAAACAGCCTTAATTATACTTGATTTTCCGCACCCGTTCCCGCCAGACAAAAATATGCGTGCTCCGTTTTTTACCTGAAATCTTAACCCGGTAAAAAGCGGCTCATCCGCTCCGTCATACATTAGGGACAGATCATATGCAATTATCAGAACTTCCTTATGATACTTAAGCGGTTGTATCTTAAGATCCTTCACCTTCTCAATATCCTGTAAGAGTCCTTCTTTTTCTTCGATCTCTCTGTCAATACGCATTTCATAGGATTTCACCCTTGCCTGCATCTTCTTTGTCTTGGCGCCTATGTACGATCTTGTTGAGATGTTCCTTTCCGGTTCTTTTAACGGATCAAAGCCGATCTTGGTGCTCTCGTTCTTATCCGCCCATCTGCCACTTCTGTCTGCAGCCTCCTTAAGCTTACCGATCTCCTTAAGATGTTTCTCATTCTCCGCCTGTTTAAACGCATCCTGTTTTTCCTTATTTTCCCACCATGATGAGAAATTTCCGGTCTGTACCTCTATTGTCTGCCTGTTGAGCACAAGCACATGATCACACACATGATCAAGCAGGTCTCTGTCATGAGATACAAGGATAAATCCCTTCTTGGAAGCAAGAAATTCTTTAACGATATCACGCGCTCCGGAATCAAGATGGTTAGTCGGTTCATCGATCAACAGGAATTCATTTTCGTCCGCAAAAAGAACTGCAAGCATAACTCTGGTTCGCTCACCGAAACTCAATGTGTCAAAGGGTCTGTAAAGACATTCCGGATCCATCTTAAGTCCATTCATCTGGATCATAACCTGCCACATCTCTATCATCGGCTTCCATACGCCCATCAGTTCTGCAGCGTTTTTTCCCATTTCTTTTTCCGTGACGTGATAAGGGAAATAATCAAATCTCGTAGATGTCGATATGCTTCCCTTATACTCATATCTTCCCATCAAAAGATTAAGCAAAGTGGTCTTACCCTTGCCGTTTCTTCCTATAAGTCCGAGTTTCCAGTCCGTATCGATCGTAAATGAAGCATTTTCAAACACTTCATCAGGACTCCCCTCATATGAAAATGTAAGATCACTGACTTGTATCTGTGCCATATATACCTCCTTCGTACCGGCACAAAAAAATCTGCTCCATGCCGAAGCAGATCATACGTACAATTCAAAACCTTAATATGCCAAATGCACATCATATAACGATGGTCTTAAAATGAATACGATAATCCAATCCAGCATACCAAGACAGACCTTTTCAGGCCATTTATCCTTTAGTCTTCGTTTACCAAATCTGATTATCTTATCTTCATTCCTTCACCTACACACTCAATGTGTGCCTTTCGTATTTACTAATCTGTATAATATGTCATTAAGCAGATAAATGCAATACATTTATCAAAGTTCTTTTCACTCTTTATAGGAGTGCTTAAAAACTCATACCAGTGTTAGTACATGATAACCGTTATGTAAAATATCACCCCAAAGCCACATCAAGCGCCATCATAAGCGTAAAGCCTGTCGCAAACATGACCACGCCTATATTCATATGTTCACCGGCCGACATTTCGGGGATCAGCTCTTCTACTACAACATACATCATTGCTCCTGCCGCAAAGCTCAAAAGGTATGGCATGGCAGGTATGATCAATCCTGCTGCAAAAATGGTAAGTGCAGCTCCGACAGGCTCCACTGCTCCGGATAGAACGCCATAGAAAAAGGCTCTTCCTTTGCCGTTTCCCTCTGCCCTGAGCGGCATTGAGATAATTGCTCCTTCAGGGAAGTTTTGAATGGCTATTCCAAGTGCCAAAGCAAGGGCGCCGCCCGCCGTAATGAGCGTACTGCCCGAAATAAATCCGGCATATACAACACCGACCGCCATTCCCTCGGGAATATTATGGAGTGTAACTGCGAGCACCATCATTGTTGTCTTTTTAAGGCGCGCTTTAGGTCCTTCCGCTTGTTTAGCATTCATATGCAGATGCGGGATCACAGAATCAAGCAGTAACAGAAACAGGATTCCCAGCCAAAATCCCACACATGCCGGAAGAAATCTTAATTTTCCCAAGCTTTCTGTCTGTTCCATTGCTGGAATGATAAGGCTCCAGATAGAAGCCGCCACCATAACGCCGCTCGCAAATCCGGTAAGAGATTTCTGAACCTTATCACTCAACTGTTTTTTCATGAAGAATACACAGGCTGATCCGAGTGCCGTTCCGGCAAACGGGATCATGATCCCTGTTAGCGTACCCATATTCATATAGTTTACCTCATTCATTCAGGAATTCTTGCTTCCTGTGTTTTTGCAGGAAGCGCACATCGAACAATGTGTGCAATTCCCGCCACAGGAGGTTATTCCATTCTTTTTATCTTTTATCATTTTAAAGATCACAGCTGTCACTATGGCAATAAGGATTGCCGATACGATTATCGTTCCAATGTTTTCTGCTATCCATATAAACATCTGTTATCTCCCTTCGACCCGGCTGTCATGAATTAGACGATACCGCCATCGTAAGCTTGTCTGCTTCTTTATATTTCTTGAAGAACAGCATATAGATCATTACCACAAGAGCAACAAGTACTACTATTAATCATATCACGTTTGCGTTACCAGTGAAAGCCCATCCGAGAGGTATAAATATCCATGCAATACAGTTTCCGATCTTTGCAAGAATTGAAAACTCAAGCTCATCTTCTGCCAGCATGCAGAAACCGTCTGATGTGAATCCAAAGAATGATGTAAACCATCTCTCAGTGTTTTCACTTCCTATTCCTCCCGCTACCAACTAAATAAATATTTTTTTCCAGTTCATCGCTGACAGCCACCCTGCTTTCCTTGACTTTTACTATCAGGTTTTCTCCGAGCGAACTTACAATGCTCTATTGGTTAGCGTCTCCGTTGAGCTTTCCCCTGTTTTATGATAGCATCTAATGGTGAATTAATTAAAAAACAGAACGCCCGTGGAGGTACATCATGTCTTTGCGATTACAGGATTTTTTACAGTATGACAACATCGTGATCCAGTGTCACGACAATCCGGATGCGGATGCGCTCGCAAGCGGATTCGCACTGTGCCGGTATTTTGAAAAAAACGGGAAGACCGCGAGGTTTGTTTATGGTGGGCGAAATGCTGTGAGCAAAAGCAACCTGATACTTATGATCGCGAATCTCGGTATAGGAGTTGAGCACGTGGAAAAGCTCGAAAACCCCGGTCTTCTGATCACGGTTGACTGCCAGTACAGCGAGAGCAACGTGACGCGTTTTGAGGCCGACGAGATCGCCGTGATAGATCATCATCAGGTATCCGGGCAGCTTCCCGCCCTATCCGATGTCAGGAGCAATTACGGATCGTGCTCAACTGTTCTTTACGAACTTCTCCAGCTTGAAGATTTTGATATCAATTCGGACGAAAATCTCTCAACGGCGCTCTACTATGGGCTCATGACCGACACAGGCGGCTTTTCCGAAATCTCGCATCCCTCTGACAGGGACCTTCGCGATTTTGTCCGGCCAAGGAATGCGGATATCGTTTTATTCAAGAACTCCAATCTTTCCAGGGATGAGCTTGTCATAGCGGGCGACGCGCTGAAGCACGCGCACTATTTTGAAGAAAGATCGTACGCGATCGTTGAGGCAAAACCATGCGATCCCAATATCCTCGGTATCATCAGCGACATGCTGCTTGAGGTCGATACCGTCGATGCATGCCTTGTCTACTCCATGATGCCTTTCGGTGTCAAGATCTCCGTCAGAAGCTGCGTGCGCGAGATCAAGGCAAGCGAGCTGGCTGCCTTTATCACGGCAGGTTACGGCGGTGGCGGCGGTCACCTGATCAAGGCGGGAGGCCTCTTAAAAAAAGATCTTCTCGAAGCGGCACATATAGCCTATGACAATGACAGCATAAGGGATTTTCTCTTTAAGAAAATGGACGAATACTATGAGAACACTGAGATAATCTATGCCGGACAGCGTATCGAAGACGTTTCCAAAATGACGCATTTCACCAAGAAAGAAGTTAAGATTGGGTATGTGGAATGTGCGAAAATCGCTCCGGCAGGCACCGGCATCATGATCAGGACTCTCGAGGGCGATGTGGATATCGAGGTCAGAGACGACCTCGTGATCCTGATAGGGATCGAAGGCGAGATCTATCCGACGAGCATTAAGAAATTCAACGAAGGATACAAAACACTTCCCGGCGAGGAGTATGTCTGTCCTGCCGAATATCCGCCAAGAGTAACGGATATTGCGACCGGAAACCGTGTAAGTCTGCTGCCCTTTGCAAAACCATGCCTGGCCGCGGGCGGTGCCGGAATCTATGCCAGAAAGCTCGATCACAGAGTCAAGGTTTTCACCGTATGGGATCCGGACAAGTACTATCTCGGCGTTCCCGGCGACTACCTCGCAGTCAGAGTTGACGACCCCTCGGATATCTATGTTATAGCGCAGGATATCTTCCAAAAGACTTACTTGAAAGGATAAAAATGTTTTATGAGATACGACGCATTCATCAGTTACAGGCATTGTGACCTTGATATGGAGATCGCGAAAAAAGTGCACTCAGGTCTTGAGACATACAAGATCCCTGCTGCCGTTCGCCAGAAGACCGGTAAAAAGAAAATGGGACGCGTCTTCAGGGATCAGGAGGAGCTGCCGATCGGAAGCGATCTGGATGACAACATTTCGGGAGCACTGAAGGAATCCGAATACCTGATAGTCATATGTTCTCCCAGAACTCCTGAATCCTACTGGGTCTGCAAGGAGATCGACAGTTTCATTCAGCTTCATGACAGGAATCATATCCTGGCGGTTCTTATCGAAGGCGAACCGGATGAAAGTTTTCCTCCGCAGCTTTTGACCGATGACAAAGGAGCTCCCGTTGAACCCCTTGCTGCCGACGTACGCGGCAAAGACAAAAAAGAGCGTAACAGGAAATTCAAGACCGAGATCCTGCGCCTTGCCGCGCCTGTCATCGGATGCACATATGATGATCTGAAGCAGCGTCACAGGGAGCGTATCATCAAACGAACGATCGCCATTGTGTCGACTGCAGCTGCTGTTCTTGCAGCAGCAGGAGCCGCTTTCGGTATTTACAATGCAAACGTTGCGGCGCAGATGAAAGCGCTTGCCGACGAAAAGGCCGCACTTGCGGATGAGAAAACCAGGCTTGCCGAGGAAATCTCGATCCAGTACGAAGGAAAACAGGAAAACCAGTCACGATTTTTCGCGCAGGAAGCGATGACGCTTCTTCGATCCGGAAACAGGGAGGATGCGATCCTCGTTGCAATGGAAGGACTTCCCTCTGAAGGCAACGACAGGCCTTACGTTCCGGATGCTGAATATGCGCTCAGCCGCGCTGTTTATGCCTATGACTGCGGACGCGGGATGACATACGACAGGATTCTTCAACACAAACTCGCCATCAAGGATATCGAGGCAACTGAGGACCGGCAGAAAATCATCACCACCGATAACGGAAGCCGTGTCTACGTGTGGAATGTTCCAGACTGGTCGCTTCTTGCGAGCATCGATCCCGCACTCAACGAATCCAACTATTTCGAAAACGTCAACAGCGCCGACGCCGATGATACGGGCATATACACCGCCACGGATCATGAACTGATCAAGTATGATTACAAAGGCGGCGTGATATACAAAAAAGATTTTGAAGACCTTATCAAAAAATGTGATCTGTGCGCCGACACCGGAAAGCTCGTTCTTGTCCTGAAAAATTCTTTTCTCGTTCTTGACGCTTCCGACGGAAAAGTGCTTGAAACGCACGAGAGCCCCTCGGGATATTCCTTTATCAGAGACGGCGGATACAGTGCGGAGCTCGGACTTTACGTTGGAGCTCACTATGATGAGGAAATGGAAGCCGGCCACATCTCCGTTTATGACATAAAAAACGGAGAGCTTAAGGATATCCGCCTGTCTGAAGGTTATTTCCTGAACTACTGCGTGACATCCGACGGCAACATCGTGGTCATAAGCTGCAATTCGATCAATCCCGGAGATGACATCTCTCATGTTGTGGCGGACTTATTTTCGCGTGACGGGACACTCCTGTGGTCAAGGGACGTACCTGCGAATATAAAGAGCACCATGACATTCAATACGATCGTCAAGTCCCACGATTACAAGGCGGATGACGGCGAACATCCGGAGATCATAATCACCGTGGAGGCGGAAGCATTTACTCTCGATGAACGTGACGGAAGTACAGTCTCATCGCTCACGCTTCCCGGAGATGCGACTGCGCTTGCAGTCACGGTCGACGGCCCTTACGGCAGAGTCGGCTACAGGCAGGGGAATTTTGACGTTATAGATTTTACCGAAGGTCGGATCTATTCGGAGCACACTTTCTTGACCGAAGAATCCATCAGGACGTGGGTTGTGCTGAAAGACCAGCTGGCCTATGTCTCCTCTTTTTCCGCCGAGGTCCACGTGGTGTCGTGGCACGAAGCACCGGATATCGAAGACTACACAACATTTAAAGAGAAAATCACACCCGAAGCCGTATCGCCCGACGGCACGGTTTTCGCGGTCAGGCCCGACTCGGATTACCAGACATATATCTTTATGAACGCTGACGGTACCGAGGCCTGCAGATATGAAGGCGAAGCGTTTGTCAAAGGAATGAAGCTCGCAGACAAAAAAGCATTTCTGTGGGACTCAAACGGAATAACGACAGTCGATACCGCTACCGGAAAAAAGGATCTGATCGTACCTTCGGATCACGGATTTTCCGAGTTCTCGATTAAATATTATGTAAACCACTCCGGCGCCGGATTTGTGTTCTATACGACCCGGTCTCTCATGGTATTTGATCCCGAAAAGAAAGAGGTCATCTGCGAATACAATTCAGATGACACTATCGGCAGCCTCCTTCTTTCAGATGACGGAAGCAGGGTTTATGTCGGAAACGACAACGGCACAATCTATGCGATCGACACTGGCGATCTGGGCCACCACGAATTCAAGGATGAGAAGATCAGGACAGTCGCCGCGGGATATTACAAGGACTTTATGGCACTGAGTCCGGACGGTAAGTATCTTGCTGTCTGCTGCGCCGACGGGATGATGCGCCTCGTTGATACGGATTCTTTCGAAACAGTCTCAGAGACTCCGCTCGAATCATACCTCCGCTCCTATATATCCTTTACGGACGACGGAAAGCACATAGTCGTACAGGGCGATGATTACCGTATCAGAATCTACGATGTCGACTCCAAAGCATATATCACAACGGTTGAAAGTGACGGCAGCATCAGTCATATCGTCTGCGATGATGAGAGCAAACTGATGGCGGTATGCACCGGGGCAAGCGTTTTTCTGTTTGAGACCACGGGGTACGGATGCGTGGCATACGCGGAAGACGGGCTTTTGTACCTAAAGAGCAATGATTCCATTCTGGTCAGCATCGACCGGACAAACATCAGAAGAACGTATTATAAAGATTACAAAAAGCTGATGGAGGAAGCGCGTAAACAATTCCCGGGCGCAGAACTGAGTGCCGAGAAGAAGACGAGATACAACGTCGACTGAGCGGATTTCTTTGCGAAACAAAAGTTAAACAATTTAAACAACCGATCTTTGCAACTGAAAAGGCGATTAGATATCTCATGATACCTGATCGCCTATTGCAACAAAAGCAGTGTCGCGGAGAACCCCTATTCTAACGGTTGAAAAGGGGTTCGACCGTTCGCGCTTAGATGGACCTGGCGGGAATCGAACCCGCGTCCGAAAGCTCTTTCATTAAGACTTCTCCCATCACAGTCATTATTTTTTTATTCCCGTCGCGAAACGCCTAATGACAGGCGGAACACTCCGGTAGCTTCATAGTGCTTCTCATGCCTCAAAGCTTTGGCAAGAGAGTTCCCCGCAGGTTTGATGCCCTTACCCGCGCAGCGGGAGACCCGGGAAGGACAAGCAGCAACTAGGCTGCTAATGCTAACTTAGGTTTAGCGTTTATATTTAGTTCCCCGGTTTAACGTGGAAAGGGACCACGGATGGCTATCTTAACTTCCAAACCCCCGTCGAAACCAGTACAAGCCCTTATAAGTACTGCTGTACGGTATGTCTATTATAATCTCCCTCGTACATACGGTCAATCATAAATCTGATATAACGAGTCAGTCTATCGCAAACCTTTGCATAATATATATCGGATAGGATAGACTGATCATAACAATAACAAGATATGAAATGTTAGAGATTCCGCACCTTGAAATCTCTCTCAGCCTCCCGCTTCATATCCTTCTTAGCGATAGCCTGGCGCTTATCATACAACTTCTTACCCTTTGCTATTCCTATTTCAACCTTAACAAGGCTTCCTTTAAGGTACACCTGCAACGGCACTATCGTGTAGCCTTGCTCAGTGATCCTACCTGTAAGCTTCCTGATCTCATAGCGATGCATCAACAGCTTTCTCGTACGCAGCGGATCCTTATTAAATATATTTCCTTTCTCATAAGGACTTATATGCATACCGATTATAAACACCTCATTATTCTGAATCTGTATATATGATTCCTTAATACTGCATTTACCCTGACGGAGTGACTTTATCTCCGTCCCGTATAATTCTATACCGGCCTCATACTTGTTCTCTATAAAATAATCATGATATGCTTTCTTATTGTTCGCTATCAGTTTAAATCCTGTCTTATCCTTAGCCATAATCCTGTCCTCTAAATCTGATCAGAATAAACGTCCGACTATAGTATCACTGTTACCGATCCAGTACAAAATCAACCACCCGTAGAGCCATATCCACTGAACTTACCCTCACTCTCACATTCTGACCGAGCACATATCGTCTGTTAGTGCGTTCACCTCTGAGTTCGTACTTATTTTCATCAAAAATGAAATAATCTCCTTCTATCTTGGATATATGTACGAGTCCCTCAACGGTATTGGGAAGTTCTACATAGATCCCCCAGGCGGTAACACCGGATATAACGCCTTCAAAAACCTCTCCGAGATGCTCCTGCATATATTCCACTTTCTTAAGCTTGTCAGTTTCACGCTCGGCTTCTTCCGCAATTCGCTCTCTGCTGCTTGAACGTTTGGCGACATCGTTAAGTATCTTATTGTAATGAGCGATACGTTCATCCTTTAACTTTCCATGCAGGCTTTCCTTTATTATCCTGTGTATCTGAAGATCAGGATACCGCCTTATCGGCGAAGTAAAATGACAGTAATACCGGCATGCCAGACCAAAGTGTCCCGCACACTCCGTTGAATACCTTGCCCTCTGCATGGAACGCAGCGCCAAAGAGCTTATAAGTGCTTCCTGCGGCGTGCCTTTTATCTTCTCAAGCAGCTTCTGTATCTCGCCGGGATGTACTTCGTCTTTCTTCACTTTTAAGTTATATCCGAAATTACGGATGAACAGTTCTAGCTTACCTATCTTATCCTGCTCCGGATTCTCATGTATCCGGTAAACAAATGGAATACCCTTGCTGCAGAAATGCTCTGCTATCGTCTCATTAGCTGCCAGCATAAATTCCTCGATAAGCCTTGTCGCTGAATTTCTCTCATAAGGTCCGATATCCACCGGCCTGCCCGAATCATCAAGCGTTATCCTGGTCTCCGGAAGATCAAAATCGATCGCGCCCCGCTTCCTGCGCTTTTTGGAAAGTATATCTGCCAGTTCTTTCATAAGCAGGAACATGGGCACAAGCTCCGAGTATTCCTCCATAAGTTCACTGTCGTGTTCCTCTATTATACCGTTGACTGCAGTATATGTCATCCTTCTGTCCGTGTTTATCACCGACTCCGCTATTTCATGCTTAAGAAGCCTGCCAGACTTATCAAAAGTCATGATACAGCTGAGTGCCAGCCTGTCAACGTTCCCGTTGAGTGAACATATTCCGTTGCTTAGCCTGTGGGGAAGCATGGGCAGTACCCTGTCAACAAGATATACACTTGTTCCGCGCTTAAGCGCCTCTTTATCCAGTGCCGAATGCTCCTGAACATAATGAGTAACATCCGCTATATGTACGCCCAGAACATAATCCTCTCCATCCTTATACACACTGACTGCATCATCCAGATCCTTAGCATCCTCAGAATCAATCGTGACCATTCTTAAATCACGGAGGTCAAGACGTCCGGATATATCAGACGCAGATACCTTATCAGGAACCTTTTCAGCCTGCTTAAGCACCTTCTCGGAAAACTCAACAGGCAGATCATATCCCTTTATGATAGACAGAATATCAACTCCGGGATCATTTTCGTGCCCCAGTATCTCTGTTATCCTGCCTTCCGGACTCTTATACTTGGATCCCTGATCAGTTATCTCCACGACCACCTTATGTCCGTCGACCGCACCCATCGATCTTTCAACCGGTATAAAGATATCACGGGTGAGCCTGCTGTTATCCGGTATCACGAATCCGTAATGGTTCTTTGATTTTTCATAGGTGCCTACCACCGTGCTTATCTCCGGTTCCGGATCATCCGCTACCGAATATCTTCCGCGCTTGGATAGTTCTATCCTTCCTTCCTTTAATAGCTCCTCAAGTATCTTATGCAGCTCCTCCCTGTCCTTCTTACTCACCTGAAGCATTACTGCAAGTTCCTTCTCCTTCATCGGAACATACATTTTCTCCTGCATAAGCTTAAAGAGCATCTGTTTACGAAGTTCGTATTTGTCTTTATTCTTTTTCTTTATCTTATTTTTCTCTTTCATTTTCAACTTAATAAACGCCCTTAAGATAACTTAAGGGCGTCAGCATTCCTTATTATGTACGACAGATCAGAACCGCTTAAGATTGAGCAGCACTGTAAATAACATAAACGCTATTGCAAGTATCCTCGTGATCTTAATAAGCTTGCCCTCCATCGAACGTCCCTTATTCTTACCCCAGTATGTCTCGGCTGCACCGCTTATCGCACCAAGACCTGCGCTCTTGCCTTCCTGCGCGAGCACTATGACAGATAATGCCAAACATACCAGTATAAATACAATAGTCAAAATATTTCTTAACATAATAACCTCCATGGGTATTTAACATGCTTAGTTATGATAGCACAGTTTAAAGGCTATTTCAATACTTTTTTATCCGCCAAGATATGCCTTTCTAACAGAATCATTATGAAGTAGTTCCTTACCTGTTCCGGTCGTGACTATCCTGCCCGTCTCAAGCACATATCCCCTGTTTGCAACCGAAAGTGCCATCTGGGCATTCTGTTCAACAAGCAGAATGGTGGTTCCCTGGGAATTAAGTCGCTTTATGATATCAAATATCTGCTCAACAAGAATGGGCGCCAGTCCCATTGAAGGCTCGTCAAGCATAAGTATACTGGGATGTGACATCAGTGCACGACCCATAGCAAGCATCTGCTGTTCACCACCGGAAAGTGTTCCTGCTATCTGCTTATAACGTTCCTGTAATCTGGGAAACAGATCATATACCTTATTGATATCTTCATTGAGTGTTGATCCATCCCCCGTATATGCACCCATTTCAAGATTTTCCTTAACCGTAAGCTGTTGGAAGATACGCCTTCCTTCAGGACACAGAGCCATTCCCTGTTTAACTATCTTATGCGCCGGAGTTCCAAGAAGGCTTACTCCGTTTAATTCCACGCTTCCGAGACGCGGCTTTAACAAACCGGCAATAGTATTGAGCGTTGTTGACTTTCCTGCGCCATTAGCACCGATAAGTGTAACTATCTCACCCTCATTAACTTCAAAGGATATGCCCTTAATGGCATGTATGCTGCCATAGTAAACATCAAGTCCCGATACTTTTAACAATGCCATCAGTTACACCTCCTCCTGCTTTCCAAGATAAGCCTCTATAACCTTGGGATTATTCTGGATATCACTCGGAGTTCCCTTGGCAATTATCTCACCGAAATTAAGTACTGCTATAGTCTCACATACTCCCATTACCAGATTCATATCATGTTCGATAAGGAGGATGGCTATCTGAAATTCATCCCTTATCTTCTCAATATTCTCCATCAGTTCGGATGTTTCGGAAGGGTTCATTCCCGCAGCCGGCTCATCAAGCAGAAGAAGCTTGGGTTCGGTCGCCAAAGCCCTTACTATCTCGAGACGTCTCTGGGCTCCGTAAGGAAGTGAGCCTGCAATATACCTTGACATATCCTGCATATCAAATATCGAAAGCAGTTCCATTGCCCGATCATGCGCCCTCTTCTCCTCTTTCCAGTATTTAGGCAGCCTGAATACTCCGGTGGGCATATGGTAATGAATACTGTTATGTAAACCGATTTTTACATTATCCTCAACTGTAAGCTTATCAAACAGCCTTATATTCTGAAACGTCCTTGCAATACCTGCCTGGTTCACCTGGATCGTGTTCATACCATGTGTATCCTTGCCGTCGAGCAGGATTGTTCCACGCGTAGGCTCATACACCTTAGTCAGGAGATTAAATACCGTTGTCTTTCCCGCTCCGTTCGGTCCGATAAGACCCGATATCTCTGTAGGACTCATACCGATATTAAAATCATTAACCGCTGTCAGTCCACCAAAATCGATCCCAAGGTGAGATACCTCGAGCATGAGCGGTTTATTAGCATCTCTCTCCGGTACAAAGTTAGGACTCGGAAGCTGAACGAGTTTAATATCTTTATTACCCATATCACGCTCTCTCCTTCCTAAGCTTTTTGAATACTGATTTTAACCTGTTGTTTATTATAAACATGGCCTTTTCATTGTTTGTAATAAGCATTACAAGTATGAGGACTATTGCATATGCGAGCATACGATAATCCTGGAACTCCCTTAACAACTCAGGTAATACTGTAAGCACAGCAGCAGCAATGATCGAACCCCGAAGGTTTCCTATGCCACCCAGTACTACAAATACCAGTACAAGGATCGACGTGTTAAAATCAAACTTCTTTGGAACTACAGTTGAAAAATTAAGTGCATATAGAGCACCTGCAGACCCTGCCATCGCTGCACTGGTCACAAATGCCATCAGTTTGTACTTGGTCACCGGTATACCGCACGCCTCTGCTGCAATCCTGTTATCCCTTATTGCGGCAATAGCCCGGCCCGGCCTTGATTTAACGAGATTCTGTATGTAGAAAAGAACCAGCAGGATAAGCACTATCCCAACAAAAAATGTAGACAGCTTCGTGATCCCAAGCGCTCCCATCGGACCTGACAGTATGGTCCTGCCGCCGGGTTCAAGATGGAGAGACGGCTCATCCTTAAGCGAGAAATGAAGTCCTCTTGAATCAATACCCACATACAGGCAGTTCAATACATTTTTTATTATCTCGCCAAATGCAAGCGTAACTATAGCCAAATAATCGCCTCGTAAACGAAGAACAGGAATTCCTATCACTATACCTGCTATACCTGCCACAAACGCTCCTATCACCAATGCAAACAGCAGCCTTATTATCCCGTTTGAAATATGATCCGACAGGCTGTTTGCCACTACTACCCCGGTAAAAGCCCCCACCGACATGAATCCCGCATGTCCAAGACTCAGCTCGCCCGAAATACCTACAACGAGGTTTAATGACAGTGCCATTATAATATATGAACATATGGGTATAAGCTGTCCTTTAAGAGAACTTCCAAGATTTCCCGTTGCAGCCAGTATCTGGAACAGGAGAAAGAAAGCGATTATTATTCCATAATTGATAAAACCTGAGATTGTCTGTTTGGATAGTTTTTTCATGTAATTATACTTTCTCAGCCATCTTCTTACCCAGAAGACCTGTAGGCTTTACTATAAGAACTATTATCAATACGGCAAACACCACCGCATCGCTAAGCTGCGTTGAAATGTAAGCCTTGGCAAATATCTCGATTATACCTAACAATATCCCGCCCAGCATGGCACCCGGAATAGAACCTATTCCGCCAAATACTGCGGCAGTAAATGCTTTAATTCCCGGCATGGCCCCGGTTGTCGGCATAAGAGTAGGATAAGCCGAGCACAGAAGCACTCCGGCTATTGCTGCCAGTCCCGAACCTATCGCAAAAGTCATGGAAATGGTCGCATTAACGTTAATACCCATAAGCTGGGCCGCACCCTTATCCTCTGATACTGCACGCATAGCCTTACCGAGCCTGGTACGTGTTGTGAACAACGTAAGTCCTGTCATTATCACTATACATGCAATTATCGTCACTATCGCAACAGACGATATCTGAATGTCGCCTATCACGAGATTAGGAAGATCGACCATATTGGGAAAAGCCTTCGGATTTGAAGACCATATGAGCAATGCTGCATTTTGCAGGAAATACGATACACCGATAGCGGTGATAAGTACTGCAAGAGAGCTTGCATCCCTTAAGGGTTTATATGCAAGCCTCTCTATAACAATACCAAGCATCGTACATACTATTATTGAGAACAGTACAGACGGAATGACCGGCCATCCCAAATAGGAGGTTGAGCAAAAAGCCATATAACCTCCTATCATGATGACATCGCCGTGGGCGAAATTAAGCATCTTGGCTATTCCGTATACCATCGTATATCCAAGAGCTATGATAGCATAAACACTTCCGAGACTGATCCCGTTTATCAGATATGATAACATAATTACTCCCGTTAACAGACTAAGGATTAAAGACCTACATATACTCCGTCTTTGATTACAACTGCCTTGGGTGCCTTGTTAACCTCACCGTTTGCGGTCCATGTCATACCTTCTCCTGTAATACCGTCAACAGAGAAGTTAGAATCAGAGAATACTGATATCAGTATATTGCATATCTCTTCGTTTGACTTATCAGTTACGTCAAGACCGCCATTCTTATCAGCATAGTACTTAAGCGCCTCGTAAATAGCGTAAGGACAGTCATATCCGTCTGCGGCAAACTGGATCGGAACTTCTTTAAAGCTGTCCTGATACTTCTTAACAAAGTTGACTGTCTTTTCATCCTTGGCATCAGCTGAGAAAGGAGTAAGGAGCATAACGCCCTCTGCAAGCTTCGTATCGAAGCCCTCAAGTCCGAGGATACCGTCCATACCGTCCACGCCAAACATGGGAACTTTATATCCCATAGAATCAGCCTGCTGAAGTATCAGTGATGCCGGTGTGTAGTAAATAGGAAGGAATATAAGATCTGCGCCCGCATCCTTCGCATCGGTAAGCTGTACAGAGAAATCATTGGCCGTATCATCGGTAAATGTTGTTGTAGATACAACCTCAAGACCCACCTCAGATGCCTTGGTTGAAAATGTCTGATATATTCCCGTTGAATATACATCCGAATTGTTATATATGATAGCTATCTTGCTTCCAAGATTGTTGTCCTTGATATACTGCGCTGATGCTGAACCCTGGTTAGGATCCGAGAAGCACAGCTGGAAGATATTGTCGCCCTGTTCTGTAACAGATGTAGCAGAAGCTGAAGGTGTAAGCATGAACATGCGATCATTATTTCCCTCTGCTGCAACAGCTACACAGGGAGTAGTGGTTACACATCCTACGATTGCCTGTACCTTCCAGTCCTTAAGCTTGTTATAAGCATTTACTGACTTCTCTGCATCATGCTCATCATCTTCAGGCTGATATTCCATCTTAAAATCACCGCTTATAGCATTGATCTCATCAACTGCTATCTGTGTTCCGTTATTAACTGCATTACCATATAATGCTGCTGCACCAGTAAGAGGTCCGATCATACCGATCTTAAGTGTACCTGTAAGAGAACCTGATCCGCTGCCTCCTTCTGATGAAGCCGCAGTTGCTTCTGATCCAGATGCATCAGCCGGTGCTGCTGCGCCTGTCCCACCACAGGCTGTCAAAGAACATACCATTGCTGCCGCCATTAATAAAGCCAAAAGTCTCTTTTTCATATTTTTCCTCCTCTAAAATCAATAATATATGTTTCCACAAATATTCACTAAATTATAATGTCATCACGGTAACGTTGTCAAGTATTTGGGGGAGCAGAGCGCATTCAGATTGCAGAAATTACGGACACCAAAACAGCCGGAGTGGGAGTCCCGGCTGTCTTGTTGTAACATGTATTGTTATAGGATGATAAGATTTCATCTCATATTGGTCAATTTGCGACATATCGAACCTTACTGAACCGGCAGCTCCACTCTCCTAAATCAAGGTCAAGCTTCTGCCCCCTCCCCGGCTCCTGCCCTCCTAAGTCAAGGTCAAACATTTACCGGTTACTCATCCGGGTCCGGCAACTGGCTATCTTCTCTCTAGCCCAGTCTCACCGCTTCCGCGTTTTCAACCACCCACACCATCCCGACTTCGTCGACCCATGGCATCTGGTCTTATGCTCACCGCCTGCATTTCTCCTCCTACCTCTCGCTGACAACCATCCGCCGGCGCTCTCAACACCCGCTTCCCTTCACCATCGACTTACCCTTTTGGGAACTTATTCGGACGATCCTGCATCAGTACCTGCATCGACTGCGGCTATCGGATTAGACCCTATAGCTTTGCGTCCTTACCTTTCGATAAGTTTGCCAATATTCAATTCATCTTATGGTTCAATTATAACAGTTTTTCTTTATATGTCAACGCTTTTTATCACATTTTTGCCAAAAAATGACATTTTGTTGACTTTGCATATAAATGTATCTCGGAAGAAACAATTAACGCTCTTCTTTTGTAGGTTTTATACAATACATATCTTTAAAACATATATTTACAACTTCATAAAACCCGGATCATAAAGGATGATCAATACAGATATCTGTCAACAAAGATACCGTGTACAAAAAATCTCTGCTTCTGGGCTCCGGTACCCGAACATGTCACCAGCGTGATAGAATTGTTTTCTTCATTCGGTTTTGCTTCGCAGTCCGCCATCGATCTGTCCATTGCTTCCCTGAAATACTGACGGTACTCCTTCAGATTCTGTGCCGAATGATACATAACGCTTTCTTTTTCATCTATGTAATATGAATATATCTGATATCTGTATATACCGTCTCTCATAAACATATAAATATACGGATCGTTCTTCACAAGTGATGGATCCCGGCGCAGCTTGCGCAGGTTACCAAACATCGTGCCGTTCTTCATGGCATGTCCGTACACAAAAGTATTGAACATGGTAAGGTCAGCCTTATCCTGGCAGTCTATGAATATGCATCCCGCGAAATTCGGCTTGTGTTCAAAGGTATTATGAAGATAGTATTCATTATCGGTTCCCTGAACTACCGGATAACTTATATTGACAGAACTGACATACAGCCAACCGATATAATCGCGGTTTTTCTTATAGAGACCATCGTAATCTATCTCCATATCCGGAAAATCATTCCTGTTATAATTCCTTTTAAATTCCCTTGTCTCCTCCTCAGGCTCTGTAGACTGATCCGAAACTCCATCCGTCTGACCTTCAGCGGTGCCGACAAAACTTTCAAGCTGTGAGTATTCCTCTTCCGCCTTCCTGTATTCGATATATGTAGTGACCACCATCACCGCCGCAGTTATCATGCCTGCCAGGGCAACAACTATGATCAGTATCCTTACCTTATTACTCATCCTGCTCCTTTTATCAAAATGCCGGCCGGGCTTATTCCCGACCGGCATTTTAATCTGCATTTCATTTCCTATAATATTATGCTTTCTTTCTCTTCCTGTCAACAAGCAGCCATATTATCGTTCCGATACATGCCATAAATACTGCAAGCCACAGGGCTATGGCACTTATGTCTCCCGTTGCAGGAACTACCCTTGCTCCAAGAACGCCTCTCTTCGGTGTACTTCTTACTCCGAGTACTCCTGAAGCCTTCTCTGCCAAAGGTCTCCTCTCACCCAGCACTCCACCTTCCGGAGTCTTTGTATTAGCAATAGTACCAAGGCTTATCTCCGTTGTTCCCGCATTGTCTGCATTGATCGTGAAGGTGTATACCAGCGGATCACCGGTAATGTCACGGTTGATCTCGTATCCATCCGGTGCCTTTGTTTCAAGGAAGTAATAATCATCCCAAGGCAGATCTTCTGCATATATTCTACCTTCACTGTCTGATGTATAGGTCCCGTATCTGTAATATGCATCCGAGAATATCGTACTTGCTGCCGCCTGTCCTGCTGTCCTCGGCGTTTTGCTGTACAGTTCGAATACAGCACCCTCAAGAGTCATGCTACCGTCCTCATTCGTCTTTACGAGTAATACAGCACCCTTCTTCCTTGTATTAACATAGCTTACTGTCACGGCAGCATCCTTATCAGCTATGGTGAAGCTTACTGTCTCGCGGCTCAATTCGTAACCCTCAGGCGCCGATATCTCCTTGAAGTAATATGCACCATACGGAAGTTTGTCTACCTTAAGTTCTCCTGAAGATGCAACCACGAAATCCTGCGTTCCGGTTCCCGTCTCGCTGTAGATATAATCACCCGTGCTGCCCGTTGCCCTTACAGGCATTCCGTCAGGACCATACAGATTAAATACCGCTCCGGAAAGCTTCTCACGTGTTTCAGAATCAAGTTTCGTAAGAACCACTGAACCTATCATCGGATCATCCAGCATCTCTATCTTCTGCTCTACTCCGTCAGTATTAACCCTGAAAGTTACAGGATCTGCCACTACATATCCTCTGGGTGCCGAAACCTCTGTGAGTGTATACTCAGCTCCCATTTCAAGACCCTCGATATAGTGAGGTGTATTTGTCGAGGTCCATCTCTCTACCTCTGCCTTGGTGTCGTTCTTTGCAAGGCTTAATACCGCTCCCGGAAGCTCTTTGCGATCCGTGGCATCCAACTTACTTATCCTTACCTTGCTTGGCGTATTGGTAAAGTCATTTCCGTTCTGTACCGAAATGTATCCGGGTATCGCCAGCTCTTCAACCCTGTAACTTATCTCCCTGCCGTTAGCATCATATCTGGGCAGCTGCTTGCGCCCTCTGGTACCGAATTCATACGTGGATCTGGTATTAGGTATTATGTAGGTATCTACAAGCTCATTCTTTCTGCCTGTCGAATCGCTTGCATACAGATTAACGGTTACCGAAGGTCTCCTGCCGGAATCACCTGCATCATTCCAGAACTTCCTGCCGCTTATCTCAATATATTCCTGCTTATAACGGTTAGTTACGGTTATCTCCGCCGTTTCGCCTGTAATGACCATATCCTTTCCGTTATTATCAATGGTCACATCATAGTCCGCTGCTCCTGCTTCCCTGACCTCATATATAAACTTGTGTCCGTCAGCTGAAGCCTTATCATCGCCTTCATCCATGCCCCAGCCAAGGTTGTGCTCATACAGAGGGCCAAAGCTGAATGTATAGTCCTCGTTAAGCCCGGTCTCCTTATACAGAACACCGTCGCGGAACAGCTGCATTGTTATTTCGGGTCTCTTTACTCCTTCAGGATCGATCCATACCTTCACACCCTTGATGTAGAACGGATTCTCTTTAGGTGTATTAACAATATTAACCTCGCGTCCGATATAAACGATGCTGCAGTCGTAACTCTCATTTCCTGTCTCTTCCACCGTATATGCATATTCATTTCCGGTAGTAAGATCGTATCTCGGAAGATCTCTGAACTCAAACGTGGCCTTGCCGTTTGTCTCCTTTGCTCCGTTTGCTATCGATACGCTCTCTTCCCTGCCATCGCCGTCTATATCGACGCGTTTACCATTCTGAAGCAGCCATATCGTTATATCAGCATACTGCTCATCAGCGATATTTCCATCCTTATCTTTCTTAAGTATGAATGTCTTGGTACCCTTAAGGTTTACCTCCTCCTGATTAAGCATATTCTCAATCAAAACTTCATACAGCACTTCCATACCGTTTTCGGTCCTGGTCATTTCAAGTTCCTGCTGCGTATACTGTCCTGCAGCTTCATCACTCATGACCTCAACGACTTTGTATGTATATTCATAATTCTCTCCACCCAGACTCTTGTATCTCTCAAGATTTCCGAATGCGAAGCTGGTAGCTCCGTTCTTAAGAACCAGGCTCCTGTACGGAGTCTCATCCATCACTCCCTTGACTTTTGAATCCCTGTACAGCTCCATTGTGATCTCAGGATATGTATAATCGCCGGCCACATTACCTTCGCTGTCCTTAGGTGAGATCCATATCTCGTCTCCGTAAACATTCGTTGTGCCTTCCTTATAGTCATACATCGACTCCTCGCGGATGACACCGCTATCACTCCTTACGCAGGCTCCGTCAATGTTTATCTCAACATCGGGTGCTGTCATATAACCCGCAGGTGCTTTTGCCTCATGCAGTGTATACTTACCTGCCGGAAGGAGAACAGGCTTAACTTCCGCATATCCGGCAGCCTCTGTCGCATCAATATTTCTTATCGAGAACAGCACCGGCTTATCAGCGGATGTCCACTCGGCCACCTTCGTTCCTTCAGCGTTATACAGCTCAAGATCCGCTCCCGCAAGATACGAACCATTTGCTATATCCTTCTTGGAAAGTCTGATCTCAAGAGGCTTATCCCGCATCACTACAGGTGAAGGTGACTGCTTACCCTTATCATCTATAGTAAATGTAACGTCCCCTGCCAGAGCATAACCTGCCGGTGCAGAAATCTCTTTAAGCGTATAGCTCTTACCTGTTTCAAGCTTCACATTATAGATAACATTATATTTTTCGTATGTAGCCTTCTCATCTGCGGAAAGCATATCCCCGGATACCAGTGAAGTGATGAGCGTCTGCTTCTTTGATGACATGAAATCAGCCATAACCTTTCCGCTTGCGTCAACTATCTGAAGCCTTGCCGCAGGAAGCTCATCCTCTCCGGTTACTGACTTCTTGGAGATCAGCACCTTAACAACATCATCATATACCGTTATACTCTGTGTTACCTTGCCGTCTGCATCTGTCTTCTCAAATTCACTGTAGTCCTTAACCGTGAACTCAAGATCATCCGCCTTCACATAACCGGTAGGAGTTTTGGTCTCCACTACCTTATACTTCTTTCCGACCTGAAGCAGACCGTAATTAATCAGCACGGCGCCGTTCTTAGGCGATATCCATGTAAATATCTGATTCTGAGAGCCTGATGCAATTTCGTAGAGCGCCAATCCTGCCCCTTCTACATAATCCTGCTCACCTCCGGTCAGACGTTTTTTACTGATCTCAACCCTGATAGGACGGTCATACATGGTAAGTTCTGACGTATTTCCTGATGCACTGACCCTGCTGTCAGCATCCGCACTTGAAGATTTGCTGTGGATTATCTGCAGCTTTCCGTTCTTATCAACCTTAAAGGAAATAGGCTCAGCCGTATAATATCCCTTCGGCGGATCGGTCTCCACCAGAGTATATTCATGGTCTGTCTCAAGTGCCGTGGTAACGGTATGCGGCTTACCTGTGCTTGACCATGACTCGATCACATTATCCCCGTCCTTGATACGAAGCTGTGCTCCTGCAAGTTCCTTGGATGTTCCCAGTTCTTTTTTGGAAATTGCTATATTAAGCGGTGCATCCTCCATCACTATGGTCGTGCCGTTTCCGCTTCCCTTAACCATCGCATCAGTCTTAATGCTTCCATCATCATTAACAGTAAATATGATATCTTCTGTCAGTGCGAAACCGGCCGGTGCCATATCCTCATGGATCACATAAGTCCTGCCCTGTACTACTCCGGCAGTCTTATCACCTACTTCTATCAGCTTAGCCTTCGTTCCGCTGATCCATCTGACAATGGGCTCGCCCTTCAGCTTACCCTTATCATCAGCTTCATACAGCTCCATGGAAGCACCATTAAGCTCCTCAACACCTCCTACTTCACGCTTGGAAATGAATACCTTCAGAGTATCATCACTCATCTGGCAGACAAGCGGAGTTACTGAAGATGCACTAACTGTGATTCCGTCAATCCTCTGCTTGTTTGTAACATCGGCTCCTTCAGGAGGAAGAGCATAACCCTTAGGTGCACGAATTTCCCTGAAATAATATGTACCCCACCCAAGATTGTCTATAACCAGTCTGTCGCCCTTTACATACTCAGCTACCTTATCGCTTTCCATAAACAGCTTATCGTCCTTATATAGTTCGAATGCGGCATCTGCTACACTGAGCTTCTTCTGGCTTCCGTTTACATTCTTACCAAGCTTGATAAGTTCAATGCTGCCCTTCCTTCTCTCATTCGGGACAGTCTTGACTTCTGTGAGCGTACCATCCTTATATACAGGCACATATTTCTGCTGCTCATCTTTGGATGTCTTATCATCGGCAGTTATAGTAAATGTATATCTGCTGGTATCTGCTATATAGCCTTTCTCTTCAGCTGATTTTGCATCCTCAAGGAAATAATACGAGCCCATCGGCATGTTCTTAACAGACACGATACCGTTCTCATCACTGATCGTATAAGTGAATGGATCCTTATCATTATCTTCGGCAAATACGTTAAACCGTATTCCCTGTATTATCTCCTGCGTATACGGATCAACCTTCACGAACTTGGCTGCAGCCCTTACTTCTGAATTGACAAATCTGATCTTAACAGGATCCTCGACCGGCCTGCTTTCGTCTATCGTAAATGCGGGTTTTAAGTCACTTACACTGTAACTTACTCCTGCGGGCACGCTCAACTCCTCAAAGTGGTAGCTGCCATAGCCAAGCCTTCCTATAGTTTCTGCACTTATGATGCCATCTTTATTAGTAGTATACCGTCCATGCTCCTGACCCGTTGTATCGTTTACAAGCGCGAAACTGATGCCTTCAAGGGAATCAGGCTGTTCTCCGTCAAACACCTTAAGGAGACTCACATAACCATAACCCTTCTTATTCCAGACAGTGGTACGCTGAGGCTGTATGAACTCACCTGAAGCATCTGTCTTACTCTCATCAATGGTAAGGATCTCGCTCTTTACTTCATCTGCCTCAGTTACTTTCTCATAACCCACAGGTTCTTTAGTCTCTTTGAAGTAATAATCACCCCACTCAACATCATCTACAGTTATCTTACCCTCGCTGTTTGTACGGAATACACCCCCGACAGCCTTATGAGCAACAGATACATCTATATCTTTATTCTCTCCAACCTTGAACAGCTTAAATTCAGCACCTTCAAGTTCTTTTCCGGTCTCTGCATCCTTCTTTGTAAGTTCAAGTGTACCCGTAAGAGGTGAGTTGATGATAGTTCCAAGATCCAATGTCTCTGAAACATTTTTCGCGTTGATCTCAAACGGGATCAACTTGTCATTGATAATCTCATACCCTTTAGGGGCCGTGGTCTCTTTAAGGTAATACGTATCCCATGGAAGATCCGTAATATTTAATATACCGTTACTGTCAGTGTAATATACGCCATACACATACAACCCCTTGTTTAATATAGTCTCCAGTATCTGACCCGGCTTAGTTGTTTTGGTTGCGTATAGAGTAAACTCCGCACCTTCAAGTGGCTTGTTGTTTTTATCTGTCTTCTCAAGGATCACCGAACCCTTCTTGGGTGTGTTGTAAACAACACTCTTGCCCTTATCTACATAACCCAATGTTACGATCTGCTTATCATCCTTGATATCAAAACTCAGCTCGCCCTTATAAGGCTCATAACCTACCGGTACGATCTCATTGAAATAGTATTCCCCGCAATAAAGCGGTCCTATCTTCTCATTACCATCTTTATCAACAAGCTTACCCTTTGCATTTGTTGAATATGTAGCGATATAATCTCCATTCGGGCTAATACCCTTATACAGTTCAAACTGTACATCCTGCATGGGCTTGAGGGTTACACCGTCCTCCTTGAGAAGTTCTACGTATCCCGTCTTCCTTTCATTGAGTATTGCTTCACCCCCGCCGTAAACCTGCTTCAGATGACTGCCGCTTATAACAAAGTTGCGGGGAGTTTCATCAAGTACATAACCATCGAGCGTTTTCTCCTCTATGAGCGTGTAATCACCCCAGGCAAGACCATTAACAGAAGCAAAACCTTTTTCATCCGATATAAGCTGTGCTACCTTACTGCCCTTGTGATCCTTATCGACATAATCCGTGTACAGTCCGAACACTACTCCTTTAAGCGGATGATTGTCTATACTGTCAAGCTTCATTAATTCAAGCGAACCTGTAAGCTTCGTGTTATCTGCGTAAACGATCCAAATATCATTTACGTTCTTTCTGGTTATCTCAAACTCATACTTCTTATCCTTATCAAATTCAAAGCCTTCAGGCGCCCATGTCTCCTTAAAATAATACTTGCCCCACTTAAGATCGTCTTCGAAGATAGTACCATCACTTTCAGTCTCTATATCCTTCTTTATCGGATCAGCATTTCCCTCTTTGTAAAGATCGAACTTAGCTCCCTTAAGAGTGTCCTCCATGTTTCCATTTATGGTCTTATACAACTTGACCCTACCGGTGACAGGCGTATTTATGACTACGCCTATGTCATTCTTATATGTATCCGGATTGTCTATAGTCTTTGTCGTTCCTGCATCCTTGGATGTTATCTCAAATGTATACTTAACATCCTTAGGAATCTCATATGCATCATCAGGAACACTGATCTCCTCAAAATAGTAACTTCCTACTCCAAGACCGTCGCAGCGCACATAACCGTTCTCATCACTCTCCACATACTTAACAGAACCAGGAGCGCCGCCTTCACCGGCTCCAAGCCTCCAAAGCCTGAACACTACTCCTTGAAGAGGATAATCAAGTGATGTATCAGCCTTAATAAATTCCACACCGGCATAAGCCGTGGAATTGATACAGGTTACAGAGGCCTGAGCAGTATCGTTCTCCGACTCATTTCTGGTTATCTCAAAATCAAAATGTTCAGTATTCAGAACATATTCATCAGTAGCATGTGTCTCCACGAAATAATACTTGCCGTATGGAAGAGCGGTCACCACTATTTTCCCTTCATCAGGCGTTTCCATTACCACATTAGTCTTATCTGATGAATAGGCATATTTTGTTCCTTCACCCTTCTTATAGGTTCCGCCCGATACATATATCCTTGTGCCATCTGCCTTATACAGTTCAAACTGTGCACCCTTAATGCGGCTTACTGGCTCAACATCGTTAATCTTGATAAGTTCCACGTTACCGTAGATCTTATCATTGATCATCTTCGCTTCAAGAGGAACACTGATGCTTCCCTCAACATTTAAAGCATTGATCGTCAATATTTCGCTCTTTGTCTTCTTAGGCAATGCGAATCCTTCAGGAGCAGATACTTCCTCAAAGTAATATGAACCCCACTCAAGATCCGTTATAGTGATCTCGCCGTTGCTATCAGTAACATACAGGCCGTCACTGTCTTCTTTATTCTCAATCTCACTGCCATCTTCTTTAAAGAATCTGAATTTAGCCCCTTCAAGCCTTCCCTGTTCTTTACCGCCTATAGCATATTTCTTAATAAGCTTAACTGAACCTTTTAATGGTTTATTCTCGTGCGAAAGCTTCTGCTCACCTGTATACTTAAGCTGTGCTGCACTAATCTTGAAATAATGCTGCCTGTCTTCCTTTTTCTCATTCAGCTTATAGCCATCAGGCGCCTTTGTCTCCTCGAAATAATACTCGCCCCACGGAAGCCCCTGCACTCTGATATAACCATCCGCTCCCGTCTTGTATGTACCATACTCATTATCCCTGCTAAATATAAGGAATACCTTTTCTTTACGGTAAAGGGTAAACTCAGCTCCCTCAAGTCCCTTTATCTCTTCCGTATCCGGATTGGTCTTCGTATACTTGAGCAGTTCAACCTCACCGGGGATAGGAGTATTGGGAACAATACCGTTTGTACCTGCATTTACAGGACTTCCCATATTTTCCTGGGTTATTTTAAATTCATACTTTTTGTCACTTCCATTATATCCCGGAGCCGGTTCAGTCTCCATAAAGTAATAACTTCCGGCCTTCAGATCCTTATTTGTCTGAATAAGACCCTTATTGTTGGAGATCATTTCCTTATAATTGGGAACAATATTACCGTCTGCATAATAAAGCGCGAACTTCGCTCCCTTGATCGGATCCTCTGTTTCACTGTTCTGCTTTATAAGCTGTGCCTGTCCCTGTATAAGCTCGTTCTCAACCCTGAGTTCCTTGCCCTTAAGATCTACTGTTATTTCCTTTTCTTCATCAGCATTATCTGCATCTACCCTGAAGCTGTATTCCGTCTTGCTGTCAAGTATATAGCCTTCGGGTGCTTTGGTCTCAACGAAATAATAGTCACCCCATTCAAGATCCTTAACCCTTACATTTCCTGAATCATCAGAAGCAATATCTTTAAGATATGGTGTTTCATTGCCCTCTTTATAAAGATTAAATTCTGCTCCCTTAAGACCCGTGTTGGTACCGGCTATCACCTTACGCAGCTTAACCATGCCCTTGTTCTTTTCATTAAATACATATCCTATGCCATCCTTTTTTCCGTCAGGATTATCAAGAGTCACTGTTTGCTTGTCGTCTTTCTCAGTTATACTGAACGTATAATGAGTAGTGTTTAACTTATGGCCTTTGGCAGGTATGCGCTCTACGAAGTAATAGTTTCCGATCCCGAGATCCTTTTTCTGGATCTTTCCATCAGCTCCGGATTTATATAACCCAAGGCTGTCTTCATCGTCTCCATTTATCTTTATAAGTTCAAATGTTGCCCCCTCAAGCTCCGTGTAATCCACCTCGGACTTTATGAACTCAACATTAGCATGAATAAGAGAGTTTACAACTTTTATATACTGGATTTCATCCTTATTGCTGATAATGAACTCAAACGGATCATCTATTTTCTTATATCCCTCAGGCGCTTTCTCTTCATACACTCTGTATGTTCCGTAAGGCAGACCGTTCACGCTAAGAGTATCGCCGTTGGTTTCAAGCATCTGCGCAGTAAGGAGTAAGCCCGCAGTCTTATCATACTCATATACTCCGGAATTACCTGTCACCTTAACTATCTTCTTTTTATTTCCTTCCATCCTGTAAAGCGAGAACAATGCTCCTTCAAGACCTTTATCGTTATCGTCTACCTTCTGAAGACTCAGATTGCCGTATATAGGAGTATTGCTCTGCTCAATCTTAATGAACGGAACTGTCTGTTTTGTCTTTTTCTCATCAATGGTTACCGGAATAGTCTTTGCCCAGTCATCATCATCTTCCGGCTGTACAAAACCGGCAGGTGCTTTGGTCTCTATAAAGTAATATGTTCCCCACGGAAGATCATCTATAAAGATCTCACCTTTCTCATCCGTTGTATAAATCGTCTCATCATCCGGATAAGGCTTATCATCCTTATAGAACCTAAACTCTGCTCCTTCAAGATTATTACCTTCACCGTCATCCTTTATAAGCTTTATGGCACCCTTGTCTTCCTCATTTACAGCTTCCTTGTTATGCTTATATGTAAGCTCGGCGCTGAGATTATCTGCATTGATAACAAACTTATGCTGTGTCTCAGTATCGGTCACATACCCTTGAGGTGCCTTGGTCTCTACGAAATAATAGCTGCCCCACGGAAGGTCACCGACGGTTATTACTCCGCCGTTTTGAGTTTTATACGTACCATATATGTTAAGATTTAAAGCTGCGGTAATATTCTCAATTACTCCCTCCGGCTCCTTGTACAGGGCAAATTCAGCACCGTCAAGCTTCTTACTGTGATCGGAATTGTACTTCTCAAGTACAACACTTCCAAGCTCTCTTTCATTCTTAACAGTTACAGTTATAAGTTCATCCTGTTTACTTATTGTAAATGGATATACCTTCTTATCGAGCTTATAACCCTTAGCAGTTTTAGTTTCTTTAAAGAAATAACTTCCGTATTCAAGCGCCCCTATCGTATTTCTGGCGATCATACCGTTAGCCGTAGTGTAATGCCCAAAAGGCTCGCCAAGATCATCGTCATTACCGCTGTATACACCCTTGTACAGATCAAACTCTACGTCGTTTAGCTTATTATCCTCATCTTCTTTATCTTCCTTGATAAGCTCCACATAACCTTTGATCGGCGTATTCTCAGCTTCTACATATACAGCCTTTGAAAAATCAGTATTCCTGTCTATAGTGAAGTAAATATATTCATCAAGGATATTAAAGCCCTTCGGTGCCTTTGTCTCTTCGAAATAATAGTTGCCCCACTCAAGGTTTTCTTCTCTTATGAATCCCTCTGAATCTGTCTTATATACCTTGTCAATCTTCTCACCATCCTTATATAAAACAAACTCAGCATCTGCAAGTCCTTCTATTCCTTCAGTCCTGAGTACGTACTTGAACAGTTCGACTTTACCTTTAAGAGGCTTGTTCTCTACAAGTGCAAGGCCATCCTCTTCCCCGTTTTCCTTCCTGTATGCGCCGGACAATGTTACTGTACGACCATTATCGCCGGCAGTTATTGAGAAGCTTAATTCATTATTGTTATCTTCATATGAACCGTCTTTCTGCTCTTTGAAGTAGTACTCTCCTTCTCCGAGATCCTTAACAAGCACATGTCCATTTGCAAGCGAGGTTACGCTGCCAAGGCTTGTATCAGTATCCGCCCCCTTCCTGAAGAGATCAAACACTATTCCCTCAACCGGCTCATCAGTTGGATCAACCTTGATAAATTCAACGTCTGCCCTGATCTCGGTATTCTCAAAATAAATCTCTTCTACTGCCTTATCACCCTTGATCGCAAACTTCCTTGCGCCTTCTATCTTAAGGAAACCATAAGGCGCCTTATCCTCATAAATACGATATGTTCCGTAAGGAAGACCTGTTACGGACAGATTGCCGTCTTTATCCGTAGCAAGTTCCTGGAAAGTACCTTCTTCATCATAGATGTATTTACCGTCAGAGCCTGAAGTCAGCACAGTGGATTCGGTATTCTGCACTTCATTCGAACGGTAAAGCCTGAATGTAGCGCCTGCGATAGGATCAAGTTTATCGCCTTCCTTCTTAACCTTATGCAGAAGCATATCGCCATGGATCTCTTCATTATCAGCATCTATAGTTATCGTCTCACCCACTGTGTTTTCATCTATAACCTTGGATACGGTATTCCTCTTATCCGCATCAGGGAGTACATATCCCTTTGGAGCTACAGTCTCTCTGAAGTAATAGGTCCCCCACGGAAGGTTTCCAACATAGATCTCGCCATTTTTGTCAGTCGTATATACAGTCCTATCATCGGGATAACGCTTACCATCCTTGTATAGCTCAAACTGTGCACCTGCAAGCTTCTCTGATTTCTTAGGATCAGACTTGATAAGCTTAATGCTTCCGGGCTTCCTCTTATTATTTATGGTTACTTCCTTATCCTTATGAGCCAGATCGATAAAGACTCCATTATCCCTGGAAAGTCCCTTATATGATATCTCATATACATTGCTTCCTTCGATCTGGTTGCCGTCCTTATCTGATTCATAGACATAGTATGTGAAACCGAGCGGTACCGGGTCAAACACTATCTCACTGTTGCCCTTAACTGCCTCGGCTTGCGGATACAGATATTCCGCTCCGTCAGTTCCATAGTAAATCCTGCTGTTCCCTGATTTCCTGTACACTACAGCATAGAAATCCTTATCACTGTCGGCCTTATTACCAAAAATATCTACTGCATTCTTCTTAACCTTAAGCGAGCCTGAGTAGTAAGCATTTACAAACTCAAGATCCGATTCGCTTATTGAGAAGCATTCCTGACCGGCAACAGAATTATCATTAACATATGACGCACGTCCCATTATGCGTATCTTTGCACTGGTCCCTTCCCAGTAAGTATCTACAAACAGCTTGATATAAACCGGCCTCTTCGTATAAACCACTCCGGGGATCTTATGAGCGTCATCAGGAATGATCTCTGTGACTTTATACATATAGATTCTGGTAAGTACCCATGAATTAAGATCATTATCCCAGCCTCTCTCCCAATCTCCGTAATTATTCCAATTGGTATCCGCGTCAAAATAAACCTCACCGAATGAATCGCTTCTCCTGTCCTTGGTAAGGGTTATCGAAGACTTGGCGGGCATCGGGCTGTCCATTCTGATACCCGAATTGGTGTTACCGCCATCGAAACGTTCAAGCTCAAACGTGAACGAAGCACCGTCGGGCCAGTCATTTCCGAATCCGTATTCCTTGAATACGTCTTCATCAATAAGTCTCTTCTTGGTCCAGTCAGTTCCGTCCTTCTGATAGAAAAGCTTGGTTATTGAGAAATCGAACGGAACTCTGGGGGTTGTCTGGTTATTAAATGTAATAACGCTACCGTCATCTTCATGTCCGACGCACCCAAAATCCTGCTTCGTTAATGTATTCTTCTTATATATATTCTTCTCATAAATCTCGTACTGATTAAGGTCTGTATTCTTATGAACCTTGATATGGATGGTATATTCGTTAGGGTCATGAGCAAATGCATCATTTTCCTGACGCTCCTTGAGAATATATGAATAAACGCCTTCTTCTTTATAGTAGAACGGATCAAAGATCACCTTGCTTCCGTTATTCTGTACTGACTGGATCAGCGTCGACTTTTTGGTATTCCAGTCATAGGAATACAGATCGAACCAGAACTTCTGATCATCCGTCGGCGTACCATAATCAACAGTTTTTAAAGCTTCTATAGTGGTGGAACACTCACTTGCCGGTGGCATGTCATGCCATACGCAATGCCACTCACTCGAGAATCCAAGTACATTATTTGCTACAAGCCATCCAGCCGATACCGTACCATTAATAAAGTCAGCCTGGGGCACAAGTACTACTGCCGCTATCGAACCGCTGGTCTTTACAGTAGTGGCATTCGGACAGTTAAGAACTATGCTCTGACATATTGCATCTTCTTCAGGCTGACCACCGACTGCCTTACCGTTAACAGTGATCTGCTTAAAATCAACATCCTCATCAGGTATGGTGAGAATGACCTTCTGTCCATCCCCTAGTTTTATATGAAGTCCGTTTGCCTTTTTAGCATATTCTCCCGAATCAAAGCTTACATAGTATGTTCCCTTACCGCTTCCCTTAGACTTGATATCAAGCACATTTCCATTGGCAACGCTGCTGAACTTATAAGATTCAACATTTGCAAGCTTCACTGAATTCGCACTTACAGTGTTGACAAGGTTGGCTACCCTGTCCTTTATCTGCTGCTCACTGTATGTTGTGGTGTCGATTATGACTCCGCTCCTGCTACGATTCTTCATGCTCTCATGCATATTTGCAAGCGCAGCCTCCGTTGTATAAACAACGGCCGAGGATGAATTACCGTTCGGATCCATGAAGAAATTACTGCCCTCATAGGCGCCTATATATGTAACGCCCGCATTTCCGTTATCATTCTTACAGGTTGCCACATTGGCTCCGCCATACAGAGTTCCGGTAGCAAAATTGGTCTCAAAATGACCCGAAGCATTAAGAGTATTCGCAACCACGCCATGTACACAGGCATTGCCGAGTATAGTCTTGAATGTCTCATCGGGACCGGGTGCCATCTTACCGTTAACAAATACTGCAACCGCCGAAAAATCATTCAGGGTAAATCCGACCTTCTCACCTTCTACCGAAGTACTGTCGGCAACAACCTCGACCTTAATATCCGAAGCAGAAATATCCGTTGCTTCAGCTGTTGTATTAACTTCTTCTTTCACGCTGTCAATAAGAGGAAGATGAATGGTCTTAACATCCTCTGCGTTCTCAGCGCCCAGCTCATCTTCAAGCTGATCCTTCTTAAACCTGATGCTTATTCGTACCGATCCTGTTTCAGGCTGAAGTTCTACCCTGTTACCATCTTTATCCCATACATAGAATGCAACGTCATAAAGCAGAACATCACTGTCACTGATCACCGCATCTTCCTCGCCTGTGATCTCTTCAGCACTATTATTCAGCGCTTCAATGTATGCATCGTAGTTATAGTCATTTGAATCTGATGTTATCTTCGTTACAACAAACTCCGCGTCGTCGGGTACAGCCTCGGGATCCTCAAGAGTAGCCGTAACGTAAACATCTTCGTCTTCATAATCATATTCCCGCTTTTCGTTCTTTACTTCTTCCTTATCATCTTCCTCAGTGTCTTCTTCATCTTCGTGCAGAATATTTACCGGCTCGTCGCCCTCGGAAACTACTGCGGTAATTATGCCATTTTCTTCTGAATCAATAGTATATCTTGCAGCTATCTTGTTTGAGCTGCTGCCTTTAATATATATAGTAAATGCTTCATAATCTAAATCGGAGAGTCTTAAAGATGTTTCTGTAGCATTCAGGGATGATATGACTCCATTATCCATGGTATCGCCGTTGCACCTTACATTGGCTCCTGTCTTTATGTACAGACTGTATCTTGCAGAAGAGGGCAAAGATGCCGCATCAAGCTTAATATTTAAGGAATCATAGCCTGAACCCTTGACTTCAAAGCCACTGTCTGTGATGCGAAGCTCCTTATCATCCCTTGGTATATCCCGTGATATAAGAGTGATCTGTGGATTGCCGTCGGAACGCACATTATATTCAACTGACATTCCGCTCGAAAGCCCGGATACTTTAAATGTAACCGTCTTTAAGTCAAGTCCTGCTATATGATATACGCCGTCACTGTTTTTTGACAGCTTTCCCTTAAGATCGCTGCTGTATTCAACATCGGCACTTCCGTTTATATCAAGCTCATATGAATCTGATGCCAGCATTTGATCCGTATTAATGTACAGCGTTATATCCTCAGCACCGGAAACCTGAATTCTGTTATCATATGCATCAACTGCCATACCCGAAGCAATGACATCTTCTACTTCCTTCTGCTCATCGCCGATGCTAATGTCTATCTCCCTGTCAGGTTTATCATCAGATGCAATATCATCGCTTTCCTTCTCCTCTGTGATCAATGAGTCCGGGCCTGATCCGCCAATGACAGTCTCGCTATCTGACCGGATATCTTCGCTGATCACAGCATCGTCAGCCTTTAATATACCCTCGCCGTTAACAGAAGCCATTACGCTGAACGTATTCTCAGTCAGCATAGCGATTAGGGCGATTATGGCTACGGTTGATTTCAACATTTTTCTTTTCTTCATTTCTTCTCTCCTTAATGAAGCATACAACAAGTTACTTTTATACGTCAGAAACAAGACGCATTCTTTCCCTTAATTATTATGACTCCGAAAAATAACAAAATGACCGTAATTTAAGTAAAATTAATACAATTTTATATTTATTTAACAAAAACGGGCGATACGGTAAATACCGTATCGCCCGAAGATCAAATTCTTCTGACTATCTGTTTACTGCGTTAAATCACTCATCCACGAGCTTTCTTTTTTCTTCTGTCTACAAGCACCCATACTATTGTTCCGATGCAAGCCAGCATTACTGTCAGCCACAAAGCTATTGCGCTCACATCAGCGGTCGCAGGAGTATTTCTTGCTCCCAAAACTCCCTTCTTCGGCGCACTCCTTACACCAAGTACTCCGGATTCAGGCTCCTCAGGAGTTCTTCTCTCACCAAGTACTCCGGTTAACGGATTGTTTACAACTTCACCAATATCTATTGTCGTTCCCGCATTGGATCCGTCTACCGTGAATGGGTATACAAGAGTATCGCCTGTAAGATCTTTAGCGATCTCAAATCCATCAGGTGCCTTTACTTCAACGAAGTAGTAGTCATCCCAAGGAAGATTATCAACATAGATCTCTCCTGATGAATTAGTGGTATATGTACCATACCTGTAGTATGCATCTCTGTAGATTGTCGAACTTACTGCCTGAGCAGCGCTTCTCGGAGTTGCCGCATAGAGCTCGAATACCGCACCTTCAAGGCGTCTGTCTCCGGTTGCGCTTACCTTGCGAAGTCTTACCGCACCAAGAGATTCCTTGTTAAGACAAGTAACTTCTACGGTTTCTCCGCCATTTGCAATAGTAAATCCTATCTTCTCGCTTGATAATACATACCCTTCAGGAGCCTTGGTCTCAACGAAGTAATATGCACCGTAAGGCAGATTGGATATTTCCAGAACGCCTGCTGAATCTGTTGTGAATACTCCGTTGCTTGTTAAGCTGGTTACATTATATTTTCCAGCTGTACCTGTTGCATAAATTCTTGTTCCTGCCTGATCGTACAGTGCAAACTCAGCACCTGTTAGTATCTCTCTTGTTGCGCTGTCACGCTTGGTCAGCCTTACTGCGCCTATTATAGGCTTGTCTGTCATTGTAACAGTTATGTCGCTTCCGTCTGCAGGTACCGTAAAGCTAACATCAGCAGCTATTTCATATCCCTTAGGAGCTGTCAGCTCACGGAGAGTATAGGTCTTTCCGGGTGTAAGATCAGCCTTAACAACATATGCGCTGTCTCCGGACGTCCACTTCTCCACTTCCTTGCTTCCATCATAAATCGCAAGTGTTGCACCTGCCAGAGGCTCATTGGTATCAGCAGCGATCTTCTGGATCTTAATATCTCCATCCGTATTGTAGAAGTCATATCCCTTTTTCTCTGACAGATAGCCGGGAACAGCTACTTCTTCCACAACATACTCAATAAGTTTACCCTTACTGTCATACTTAGGAAGCTCTTCGCCGGTACTGTCTGTCTTAAATGTAAGTGTTAACTGACCGGACGGTAATACTGCACTGTTTATTATCTTCTTACCATTATCTACAGCACTTGAGTAGAGGTTAAAGGTCAGATCAGGAACATTTTCAAGCTCATCAGCTGTAAGTTCCTTGCCATTATGTATCCAATGCTTATTAACCGGAACTGTTACATATTCCTTATTCTGGATGTTGGTAAAGCCGATATTCGT
This sequence comes from Lachnospiraceae bacterium, assembly GCA_017524595.1. Lineage (GTDB taxonomy): Bacteria > Bacillota > Clostridia > Lachnospirales > Lachnospiraceae > UBA2868. Next base: position 45,904 of record JAFXVI010000085.1, read on the forward strand.
TACCTGCTCACCTGTTGCCGCATTCTTGATGACCTTGTCAACCTTAAGAACATTGGTTCCTTCATAAGTAACGGTCACGTCAACATCATACTCTGTGTTGTCATATACTATTCCGTTGCTCTCAAATACTGTATTATCATTGATCCACTGACCTTCTGAAGGCTTCGTCTCGATGATCCTGTAGTACAGGGTCTTTGAAGTCTCGTATTCACCCTTTTCGTTCTTTAATACATCCTGATCGAATACCGGCAGCTTAAGAGTGAACTTACCATCCTTATCAGTTGTTGCAGTATCTTCAATCTTTCTGCCTGTTGTTCTTGCCTCACTGTCATAGCTGTAAAGAGTGAATTTGAACTTGCCCTCTATCGGATCCTCAGCAAACGGTACTGCTTCGCCATTCTGATCTTCAAGATACTTGGATCCTTCAAGTGTGAGTGTACCTCTTGCCCTGAACTTATTTACGAATTCAAATGCATTATTCCCGGTAAAACTATACTCAACCTTGTTATTCTGCGTGAATATCTGTTCAATCTTTATAATCTTTGCATCCAGCAAACCATGACCATGATTGTCTTTAATGGGTGCGCCGTTCTCATCTACGGCCTCCTTAACATCAACCGTAATCTCAAACTTGCTTGTATCATTTATGATAGTCTCGGAATTAGCAGGCTTCTCCTCAATCAGATACTTATGTATTCCGGTATCGTCAACATATTCCCACTTAACTTCCTCATCGTCAGCTCTGTCAGGATTTGTTATAAACGCATGCTGTCTGTAATTCAGGAAATCAATGTCTGCTGCATTGAATGCAACAATGCTGGGCTTTCCATTCTTGTCAACAGTATTTGTTATAGTCCTTGAAGCTCCCGTTTCCTCATCGGTTATGGTGAACTCGAATATATCATCCTCGCTGAGTTCACGGCCTTCCATTTTCTTAACACCAACTATGTCAATCGAACCCGTCTTGTTCCATGTATTCAGGAAGGTGTCATGCAACTGCTCTTCATTAAGTGCATACGGATTTACGGGCTCCCAGAAGAGCTTGGTATTCTTTCCGTCAACCACCTCTCCGTTTGCGTTCTTGACTGTCATGGTTCCGTCGCCGTTCTCGATAACCGTCACAACGAGCTTAAACTTCTGATCAGAGTATCCAACACCGGCTTCACCCTTATCAATCTCGGTTGCGTAGTAAACAAAGTTGGCTGAAACCGCACCCTTTTCGAGCGAGAACGAATCATCATCCACGAGGTCTATATATTTATATGTGATATCACCAACATAGATCTCACCCGGATCTATCTCTTTGTTATTCTTATCATAGATCGTATGGGTTTCAGGATTTATACCATTATCAACCGTTTTTTCATATTTGGCCTTATTCATGCTTCTGAGACCGGGACCTTCAATCTTAAACGAGAACTCGCCTCTTTCGATATCGCGTCCCATGATCTCCTTACGAAGAATAGGCGGATCGATCGTGCACTGGCTGTTATAATCGTTATAGAAGACGATCTCATCCTGTCTTCCGGTTATCTTTCCTGCCAGGCCCTTAAGGAAATTGGTTACACTGCCGCCATTCTTCTTAACGTCACTGTTTCCTGCTACGCTCTTGGTTACTTCCAGCTTACCTTTTCCTTTATCCTTTATCGTTACTGCTACAACATATGCAGCATTTGAATATGTCACACCACCCTTATTGGATATTATTTCCTCAATGGTGTAGTACTTTGTCACCTCAGGCAGATAGCTCTTGCCGTTTGCTGCCTTAAGATCCTCCTGTGTAAACTTAAGGTCGTCAAACTTGAATGCTGCCCTTGCCTCAAGATCCTTCTTATTGTTCAGGCTTGCAGCCTCGTGTGTAACAGTCTGTATCGGATCAGGATTGCCCTGCTCCTTGAGTACGAAAGAGAAATCTCCCTTTGCAAGAGGCTTGTTGTGCATAACCTTAGTACCTTTAAGCGGTATGCTACCGCTTGCAGTGTATGTATTTTTGAACGTTATGTCAGAATCGGGATCGATCTGAACCATGGATTCGCCGTCCGCCTTCCTATAGAGATCCTTATCAATAACAAGCTTTCCGTCGCTACCTTCCTCTACAGTAACCTTGCAGGTGTACTCGGTCGAATCGTATTTACTTCCGTCTTCTGTGTATGCCGACTCGGTTATCTTATATACATGAGTGCCTAAATCCTGAGGACTGTATTTGATCTCCGGGAACGAGAAATAGATGCCTTCATTTTTCTTCGTAATCGTTTTGCCATTCTCGTCGGTAAGCTCAAAGGTATATGCACCGTTCTCAAGCTCCTTGCCCTCTATTGTCTTGATACCATGCAGCTTGACACTTCCTTCAGCCTCATAAATATTTGTGAAGTCAAGCGCTTTGGTTGATACACCATGATCGGTCGATGCTTCTGCCGTAAGCTTGTAATTCTGATCATATTCAAGCTTGACAGTAATTGTGTACTCATTTTGGTCATATTTAACGTTCGGAGCCCTGTCTTTCTCATATTCCGGAACGATCTCCTTTACCGTGTAGGTAAATATATGATCCGGATGTGCGGGATCAAGATAAGAATCCTGATCAAACTTAAGATCAGTGAACGAATACTCAACCGGCTTCTTGTTATCCGTAGGCGTTATCGTCCTTGTCTCAATATTATGACCGTTCTCATCGTAAAGACCAAAGCTGTATGAATACTTGCCAAGTGACGGTGCGTCATCCGGATAGCCATCCAGCTTCTTGGAACCGCCAATCGGTACACTAACCGAAGCCTCAAATGAATTCTCAAATACTATTTGGTTTGTCCTGTCACCGTTCCTGAAAATCTTCTTGTTCGCTACAACCTGATTGCCTGAAAGGCTTACGTCTACAACAGCAGTATACTGCACGTTGTCATATGTCATACCCGTTATCGGGTTTTCCGTAGATTCCTTTATTGTATATTTGAAGGTTTTATCCACATCATCAAGCGTGTATTCGATAGGATCAAAAGTAATATACTTGCCATTGTTATACTTCTTTTGCCCCTGACCGTTTCCGGTAAGGGTGAATTCAAACATCTGATCCTTAAGAGGAAGACCTGTAAGAGACTTCTCCGCATCAAAATCCACCTTGCCGGGTTCAACATCGGTATTGACAAATCTGAATATGCAGTCATCAACAACCTTGCCGTCAGTCGTAACGCGCTTCGTTATTGCAAGCTTGCCGTCCTTAGTGTCTTTAACGGTTATAACAACATCATAAACCGTGTCATCGAACTTGATCTTGCCTTTTGCATCGGCTTTGCAAGCCTTTTCATCTTCCCTTACTCTGTAAACAAGCCTTGTTCCGTCTGATGATTCATCAAACTCGGGCAGAGTAAAGGAGAACTTACCGTTAATATCATTGGTCGTACTCTGGGCAAATTCATATATCGGCTTGCCTTCGGAATCAAGACCCTTATACTCTTCAAGCAGGAAGGTGAAATCACCGCCCTTGAGTGTACCGTTAACGAATTCTTTCTCACCGTCAAGTGTCGTATTGCCCTTTGCATGGTATTCATTTTCAAATACCATGGCATCTTTGGTATAAGGATCACCGTCTTTCGTGATGACCTTGGAAACATCCAATGTTCCGTCACCTTTATCCTTGACAGTTATCTCTGCCTCATATGAAACATCTGAATATGTCCAACCGTCGCCTTCTCCGGTCTTGTTGGGGTTCCATTCTGTAACAGTATACTTGTAAACTCTTCCATCAGGATATCCGTCAAGATCGCTGAGCTTGTATTCGAAATCGGCAATGCTCTTTTCCTCATCTGCCTTAAGCTCTACTTCATGCGTGAATTTCTTAAGTTGCTCGTCGTAAAGCATGAACTTGAACAGCTTATTCCTGTCACCGGCTCCCTTTATCTCCTTGCGTACGATGAGCGATTCCGTACCCTCGGCATTGTAATAGTTGTCAAAATGAGCTACTTTCTTGGCTGCGGTCTTTATACCGTCCTTTAGTACTACGGCATAAAGCTGACCCTCTATATCCGTTACCCTTACAACAAAATCATAAACTGCAGTCGAATAGGTTACGCCCGGTAATTCGCCGGTCTTCTCGGTTATGGTATATCCGAAATCCCTGCTGTCAACATAGAAATCTCCATCCTTCATGTCATCGGCCGTGAATTCGATAGTTGAGAATTTGAATTCTTCTCCGACATTGACCTTATTTTCTGACAAAGACTTCGGGTTGAGCTTATTGCTTGAAAGCGTGAACTCAAATTCCCTATCCTTCAGGTTACGTCCGTGCAGGGTCTTGGTACCTCCGGGTGTAACACTTGTTCCCTTAGGAATATATTTATTTACAAACTTAACATTGTCGGGACTTAACGAGTATGTGTTAACACCGTCCTGTTCCACTACTTCTATTGAAGTAACAGCATCTTTTGCTCCGTCGATCCATGCGGTGACATTGAGCAGACCGGTCTGGGTATCCTCTACCTTGACCTTAACCGTATGCTTGATCGTCGAATAATATATTCCCTTGTATACCTTGTATTCGGTATCAGGAACCTCCTCTGCCTTATCTGGAATGATCTCCTCTACAGTGTACTCATATTCACCTTCCTTGGTATAACTGATACTGCTAAACGATACAGTACCGTCAAGCGCATTTTTCTCCCTGTACTCAAAATGTTTACCGTTTTCATCATCACCTGAAAGCATAAACTCGAATATATCTGCCTCAAGAGCCTTACCTTCAAGTATCTTCTTAGCGTTTATCTGAATTTCACCGGCAGCCTCATAAGTATTTGTAAACAGGAGATTCTTGGTCTCATCCTCAAATATCTTGACTCCGGCAGTCTCATTAACCCACTTCTTAATTTTGTCTACCCATGTGCTCTCTTTAGGGCTCTCACCCGTCTTATATGCGAACCAGTCAGTGTCAATCGTACCATCCAGGTTATCCGTAAGGATTACTACGATCTTATATTCAGTGGCGTCATATGTATATCCCTGATACTTCCATGTTCCGTCATACTGCTGAACAGCTTCATCCGGATGCCACTCCTTCATCTTATAATATCTTGCATACTTATGCTCACCAACCGGATGACTGTACTTATCATCAAGTATGTGCGGAACATCATCATCGTTCGGATCACCCTGAATATAGCTTATAGCAGGGAATACGACATCGGCTTTTTTACCCTTTCTGGCATAAGCATTCTCTGCTACCAGGATGGGATTCAGCTCATCTTCCTCCGAATAGAGCTCGAACTTGAACTGACCAGCAGGTACCTCTCTGTCGATAAGTATCTTCTCAGCTGCAAGCTCTACGCTTCCGGAAGACTGATAAGTATTTTCAAATATAACAGCCGCTTCATCGACTTCTGTCTTTGATCCGTTTTCCAGCTTGTAATACTTCTTGTCTGCAACAACAGACTTGACTTTGGTATCATCATCCTCAACCACACTCAATGATACATCAATCTGGAATTCCTTGGTGTCGAGAGTCCAGCCCTTCTTGCTCTTAGTTGATTCCACGATATAGTATGTGAACGGGCTATTCTCAACATCACTAAGCTTATATGTTATCTCTTTCTTGAACAGAACGTTTCCGCTGCTGTCATTCTTCCGGGTTTCAAGGGTCTTCTTTTTGGAATCCAGAAGCTTGAATTCAAACATGCCATCCTCAATGGCCGCACCGTACGTTACCTTCTTGGCTCTGAAGTTCACCTTGTCGGGAACAACATAGGTATTGTTAAAGGTAATCTCCGTAACCTCAGGCCCGTCCATCTTAACTGTTGACATGCGCTTGGCAACGGTCAGAGTTCCGTCCTCGTTATCTGTAGCAGTAATATGTACATAGAATGTGGTACCGTCTATCTGCTCATTCTCATCCGTGGTACCGATCTCCTTAACGGTATAGTAGTATTCGCCTGCCTTATTGTACGTAAGTGTACCAAAATCAAACTTTCCTGCATTCGGTCCGATCTTTGCATCAAGCTTTATAGGAACCTTCTTGTCATTCTTGTCATTGCTACCATCTGCCAGATTATGGAGAACAGCAAACCACTTACCTTCATCACTTGACTTGAACTCTCTTCCGGTGATAATCTTGCTGCCGTCGAGATCGATCTCGCCATGTGCCTCATAAACATTTTCAAATCCTGCCGGTTTCTCCTCGCTGTTTTTGGAAGTCACATCTATCTTGTCACCGTCACGTGTTACTGTTACGATAACTGTTTCAACATGTCCGTCATATGTGATACCGTTCTTCTTATAAACATCGCCAACCTTCTGTGCATCATCAGGTATAACTTCTCTGATCTTGAATGTGAAATCCTTGCTGTCCGCACCCTCAAGATCACTCATCGTAAACTGTACCGGCTCAAAAGCGGCAAGACCGTTAGAGTCATTCTCTGCTGTCCTGACTACCGCCTCATTGGTGCCTTCAACCTTGATAAGTTCAAAACTGAAAGCCCCTTCTCCTACAGCCATGGGTTCAAGGATGCCATCGTTATTGTAAACAAGATCCTTGTACGCATACAAAGGTATCGATCCCGGATCAACCGGTGTGTTTGTAAATGTTATCTTGGATGCTATCTTACTATCTTTCGTGGTAGACTGGGATGCAACAAGCTTACCCTTTCCGTTATCGGAAACTTTGATCGTAACAATATACTCTTCAGTTGAAAAGATTATATCGGACAGTTCGGGATCCTCAAGCTCGGTCACCCGGAACTGATATGTGCCTGCCTCTTTAAAGGTAATGTCATCAAACTTAAACTGATCAGCCTTTAATGTTGCGGGTACACCGTTCTTAACCTGTGTAACTGCGGGCATTACGACCTTGTTACTGCTTACAGCCTCTTTTGTTACATCGCCATAAGGAGTGAGTTCAAAGGTGAATGCGCCTCTCTCAATCTGCTTCTTCTTAAGGATCTTCTTGCCTTCAATATGATCCGTTACAGGCTTAATCTCATATCTGTTCTCGAATACAGGATCTATTCCTTCATTTGCAATATCAATATCCTGAAGGTTATCCTTATCGAAACCACCCTTAACAGTCTTAACAAGCTTGTGTGTAGCGTCATCAAAGTCTACTTCAACGCTGACATAGTATGTCCTGTTATCATAGATGATTCCGTTAAGGATCTTATATGTGGGATCATCCTGCGTATAATTCTCTGCTCCGTCAGGGATAACCTCATTTATCGTATATTCGTAGCTGCCAACGTAATCCTTGTCAGGATACGAAATGCTGTCAAAGGCTGCTTCGCCGGTACCGGTAACCGTCCTTTCCTGATTAACATCTTCCATAACAGTGTATCCGGGAGAGTTGGGACTTACAGCTACCCTGCCGCCTTTGAGAACAAACGTAAATTTGGTATCGGTATCCTTGCCCCAAATCTTACTTACCTTGAAAGGAACCTCCTCGGGTTTATAATAGGTGTTTGTAAAATTGCATGAAGCGGGACTATTATCACTCTTATTTACCTCAAGCGTACCGCTGTGGTCATCTACCACAGTAAGCTCTATTTTATACGAAGCATTGCTGTAGATTATGTTTTTGTCGTTTCCGGTAGTCTCCTCTACAACGTATGTATATGTATTACCTGCATCTTCTGCGCGATTAAAGGAAAGAGTGTCGAAAGTAAAATCAAAGCTGTTTGTGATGTTTGGATTATTGGTCCTTAAGTCACCAACCCTGAATGATTTTTCCTGTTTATCCTTCTGCCTGCTGCTATCCTGTGGCGTAAGCGTAAATGTGAATACATCATTATCGCTAAGGGAACGGCCTTCAAGGGTCTTTGTTCCGGGAATGGTATATTCTCCGTACGCATCATAGGTATTGTTAAACCAAAGCTTATTCTCTATCGTGCATTTATCGGCTTTGGTAATCGTATTAGGATCCATTGCCAACAGCACGTTAACAGGCTTCTTAGTGGGTTTATTGAATCTGTAATATTCCTTACTTACAGTAGTATTGTTCCCATCTTTCTTAACAATAACCTTAACAATGTATTCTGCCTCGTCCGGCTTGTAAGGTTCGGGACAGGTGTTGCTCTCATCTACCTTAAAGTAGTAATAACTATATGTTACTCCATTTATATCTTCACTGTATGTAGGATTACCAAGCTCGATCTCGCTAAACTCAAAGGCCGAACCATCGTTTACTACTGTTTCCCTGGGATTAGCAGCAAACTTATTATTACCTATGTAATCGTAAAGACTGAATGTAAACTGATCGTTCGGAACATAATTTGTATCGCCGTTTACCTGCTTCTCGCCTTCAATCTTAACCTTGACAGGATTACTGATCTTATTAACGAATTCTATCCTGCCGTTTTCTATGCAGGGCAGTCCCTTGTAGCAGTTTGTATACGGTAAGACTCTTGCTACTCTCTTAACAGTTACGATTGCATTGGCTACTTCATTGTAATAATAGAATACATGAACAAACCAATAAGGGCTGTTGTCATAAACAGGCTGCTCCCCCGGTTTCGGGTAACCGTTTGCCATTTGGCTCTCACCATATGCCTTTGCCGGATCGATGATATTATATTCAACATTCGTCCTCGGTCCGTTGAAACCGCGCAACTCATTACCTTTATCATCTACCTCGGATATCTTGTACCACTCAACCGCATACCTCGTGTAACCTTTTTTAACCCAATAATCTTTTATATCCCCATTACGGATTGTTATCTGTGAGCTCAGCTTGGACGGAAGCTTAAAGTAACCGGATGCAGTATCGGACTCACCGCCGTTAAGGGTAATGTACTGGGGGGCGAAGGTAGTGTCAACTTTTCTTCCTTCACCATCCAGTCTCTCGAGCTTAAATCTAAATCCATCCTGCCAATTACCTGCTCCACCGATAAACTTCTTATTTACTTCTATCTCGGTTGAGCCTTCCATTTCTGCCCATACACAATGCCACTCACCGCTACCGTTCTCGATCCTGTTTGCCACAGCCCATCCTGTTGAGGTCTCTGCCAAACGTAAGGTACCACTAGGTGCAAGGAACATACCAAGTACTGCACGAAGTGTGGCTGTACCTTCAAGGTTCGGGAAATTAAATACAACATGACGGCAGAATTCATCAGCTGAAGTATCAGATGTATCAGAACCTATTGACTTAGGACCACCATCATTCTTATCGGTGATCTCTATCTCGAACTTATAAAGGTCAAGATCAGTTTTATCAGGAATATTAAACACGATCATCTGATCCATTCTCAGCCTGATCTTCATTTGCGAAGCACTGTTGAAATAAGCCTTTTCTCTTCCTACTTCTCCTTCAGCAAAATCTATGACATACGTACCACCATCATTTTCTTTTGATGATATATCGATTACTTTTGTACCGCCTTCACCTGCTGTTACGGCAGTGTTTATAGAATTTCTCTGCTTCGCATCCAGATGATTAAACTCAGAAGACAATGTCCCGCTTACCATCTCGTTGACTACTTTTGTGATGTCCTCCTCTGTATGGCTGTCATCAACGATAATATAATTTCTCCAGTTCGGGTTATTTGTAATTTCTTCGGCTGTTTTTTCAGTTGTTATGACCATGAAAGGAGCGTTGTCTCCGTCCGAATACGGGAACCATTTTTCTCCATCATGTTTAGCCAGCATCAGATTTCCGGGTGCTCCGCTGAATCTTCCCTGGGTAGTGTTTCCCGCACCGCCTTCTGTATGCAGATTCACCGTAGCCATATTGGAATCAACATGATTTGTAAGCCAAATATCGTTAGCAACCAATCCGTAATTTACTGCGCCCATAAGCACATCCCGGTATGTCACGCCTTCACCGGTGTTGTACATTGTGCCCCTGATCTTCTGAACTGCATAAAGCGAAAAGCTGTCAGTTGTGAATTCAATCGATTCATTATCTACTGAAACTTCGGACCGAGCAACTTCTTCGGTCTTTATAGTAGAACCGTCTTCAACTATGTGAGTAAGAACGACATCTTCGGAATTCTTTGCTTCGATACCTTCCGAAAGCTGGGATTCCTTAAATTCTATGGCAACCGAAACTGAACCCTCTTCAGGCTCGATCTCTTCGCTCTTTGTCTCATCTGTATAGAATCCGATATCATAAAGAAGGGTATTTTCTGCAGTTGCAAGAAGCTCGCCCTCTTCCTTGTTTTCATTTAAGGCTGCGAGATATTTCTCTGCTTCCTCCTCGGTAAGGGGAGTAACTGCAAAATAGGCATCATCGGGAACGGCATCAGCCTTCTCGAGTGTTGCCCTTACATATACCTTCTCGTCTTCATATTCATATACGCGCTTGGTTGCGACATTGTTGATGTCTATTTCCGCAACGCCGTCTTCAACGCTTACAACCTGTGCTACCGACTCGATCACAGAATCTTCATCGTCGGAAACCACATATGCTACGAATTCCTCGCCATCAAGTCCTTCGACCTTAAGTGAGGTGTCTTCCTTAGTAAGACCGCCTATACCGTCATTGGCGCTCTTGCCGTCTACTGTAGCGGATGCCTCGCTCTCAACATAGAACTTGAATACATCCTTATCGGAAAGATCCTCAGTATCAAGATCAATGGTTATACTCTCATAACCCTCACCGCTTATGGCTGAGATCTTGCTGTCATCAACCGCTGTAAGGATCCTGGTATCAAGGATCTTATCTGCTGACTTACTCTCGGCATAAATTGTAGGATAACCATCTTTATTTATATAGGAAAGAATAACATCACCCGAAGCTTCAGCGCTTATACGGAATTCACTGCCTTCGAGATTACTAAAGTCATAGCGTCCGCTGTTAGTCTTATCAAGCTCCTCGTTTAATATGGGGTTGTATGACGCACTGTCAGGACCTGTAAACTTAATGCGTAACCTGTCCTTATTGGCAAGATTAGCAGTATCGATATATATTGAAATATCATTGCAGCCGGATCCTGATATTCCACTATCGGAAACACTTATCCCGCCATCTTCCTGCAACGGTACTGTTTCCGTCTGCGTTCCATCGTCGGAAGCATCCATTATATCGACAGAATCCGAACTTCCCTGCTCGGAAGATACCTCAGTCAGGGTATCATCATCCCCTGAACCGGTTTCTGTTATAGTATCATTATCACTGTCGGCTTCAGTAAGCACATCTCCGCCGGCTTCTGTGATCACATTTTCATCGGCTCCGATACTGATATCTATAGTATCCCCCGCTGTAAGCGTGGCACCATAAACCGACACCGATGAGAATCCGGTTTCGAGTACTGTTGCAATGAGGGTTATCATTGCAATATGTTTTCTCAACCAATTTCTTCTCTTTTTCATAGTCTTCTCCTTTACTGATTCTTTCCTGTTATTCTTCCTGGTTATATTTAAAGATAGAGCTTTATGTTCTTACTAAATTATAAAAAAATTATAAACATAAAGAATCTTTTATAAACTAAGACTATATCAAAACTAAAAAAGGGTCAACTTTTTTTTATTCTTCTCAATAAAATAGGTATATAATTTTTAACAAATTTTAATATCATCTTTTGTGCAACTTGTCACTTCCTGCGGGTCTAGGCCTTAAAACACGCATATATCAGGGGGTTGCCGGTACAGGTAATAGTATGAAAATAAAAGGGTTCATTGCAAAACCCTTACAATGAAACCCTTTTTTTACTGTTATATTATGTAATTATATATTATGCATTTACGATCTGACCAAAGTCAGGCTTAAGTGAAGCGCCGCCGATGAGTCCGCCGTCGATGTCAGGCTTAGCCAAAAGCTCGGCAGCGTTAGCGGCGTTCATCGATCCGCCATACTGGATGCGCACCGCTTCAGCCGTGGCAACATCATAAAGCTCGGCAATATAATCACGGATAAGCTTACATACTTCCTGTGCCTGGTCAGCTGTAGCAGTCTTACCTGTTCCGATAGCCCAGATCGGCTCATAAGCTATTACTAGATTCTTAACCTGGTCAGCCGTTAGACCTGTGAGATCCCATTTGATCTGTCTCTTTATCCACTCCTCATATACGCCGGCTTCACGAAGCTCAAGGCTCTCACCGCAGCAGAGGATAGGTGACAGTCCTGCCTCGAATGCTTTCTTTACCTTCTTATTAATAAGGATATCATTCTCACCGAAAATGTCCCTTCTCTCCGAATGACCGATGATGATATATTTAACTCCTGCATCCTTAAGCATGGGGGCTGATATCTCACCTGTGTATGCACCCTTGTCTTCTATATAGAAGTTCTGGGCGCCAAGCTGTACGTTTGAACCTTTTATGGCTTCAGCTACGGGGCAGATGTCTATCGCAGGTACGCAATAAACAACATCAACATCATCGTTCTTAACGAGATCCTTAAGTGTGTTAACAAGTTCAACGGCTTCGGAAGGTGTCTTGTTCATCTTCCAGTTGCCGGCTATGATTCTTCTTCTTGACATATTGATTCTCCTTTTCTACTTATCGTCAGCTGCATATACTCCTGGCAGCTCCTTACCCTCTAAGAACTCAAGAGAAGCGCCGCCGCCTGTTGATATGTGGCTCATCTTATCCGCAAATCCAAGCTGGTTGCAGGCTGCTGCTGAATCGCCGCCTCCGATGATAGTCGTAGCATCAGTTTCTGCAAGAGCCTTGGCTACAGCGATGGTACCCTTGGCAAGAGTAGGATTCTCGAAAACACCCATAGGACCGTTCCATACTACTGTCTTGGCTGACTTAACTGCATCAGCAAAAAGCTCCTGTGTCTTGGGTCCGATATCAAGGCCTTCCATATCTGCAGGGATAGCGCTTGAATCAACATATGTAACGTCTATAGGTCCGTCTATGGGATCCGGGAATGACTTCGCAATACCTGTATCAATAGGAAGAAGAAGCTTCTTGCCAAGCTTGCCCGCCTTATCCATCATCTCCTTGCAGTAATCGATCTTCTCATTATCAACGAGTGACTTTCCGATCTCATAACCCTGTGCCTTAAGGAAGGTAAAAGCCATGCCGCCGCCGATTATAAGGGTATCAGCCTTCTCAAGAAGATTGTCGATAACGTTAAGCTTATCAGCTACCTTGGCGCCACCTAAGATCGCAACGAAAGGACGAACCGGATTCTCAACAGCATTGCCGAGGAAATCGATCTCTTTCTGCATAAGGTATCCAACTGCATTTGTTCCGCCCTTCTCGGTTATGAACTTGGTAACTACAGCCACAGAAGCATGAGCCCTGTGAGCCGAACCGAAAGCGTCGCATACATAATCATCAGCCAGATCTGCAAGTTCCTTGGCAAAAGCCTCGCCTGCCTTCTGGGGCTTGGTCTCCTCTTCGCCTCTGAAACGTGTATTCTGAAGAAGAACAACATCGCCGTCCTTCATATCTGCAACAGCCTTGGTAGCCGCATCACCTGTAACGCTGTAATCGGAAATGAACTTTACTTCCTTGCCGAGCTTCTCGGATAACCTCTTTGCAACAGGCGCAAGACTCTCCTTCTCATTGGGACCTTCCTTAACCTTGCCAAGATGTGAGCAGAGTATTACCTTTGCTCCGTCAGCTATAAGCTTATTAATAGTAGGAAGTGCTGCAACGATACGGGTCTCGTCAGTGATCTCGCCGTTCTTTAAAGGTACGTTAAAGTCACACCTTACCAGCACTCTTCTGCCTTTTGCGTTAAAATCATCAACGCTCTTCTTGTTTAATGACATCTCTGTGTCCTCCTGTTAATTTATTACCCGATTATTACCGAAACGGGCATCCGGATTCTGTAGCTTGCGCATTGCTACAGAAAATGCGCCGACTACCGCCGACGCATTTTATTATAGCATACTACCTGTCTCCATGCCACATAATTTCATCCTACATATTTTCACAAAACCTTTAATCCAGATCGAAATCTCCTGCCTGCAATAACGACATATCCGCGTTGGGCTCTGCAACAAGACGGCGGGACTGGTTTAATATGGCCTCCTCTATCTTGTTCCTCACAAGACGTCCGTTTCCCGCCTCTCTTGCATTATTAAGCTGCGTTGCATTGAAAAAATCAAGCAGCGGTTTCTCTGCATCTTCAGCTATAACATAACCCTTGGACGCGGCCGTGATATGGGCTATCGCAAGTAACTCATCTCCGGTATAATCCGGAAAATCTATAATATTGGGGAAGCGGCTCTTAAGACCCGAATTGGCCTCAAGGAAGTCCTCCATCTCCATTGAATAGCCCGCAAGTATGACTATAAGATCATCACGGTTATCTTCTATTGCTTTCACCAGTGTATCGATCGCCTCAAGCCCGAAACTGTCCTCTTCGCCGCGATAGAGACTGTATGCCTCGTCTATGAACAGAACTCCTCCAAGTGCCGACTTTACCACCTGGTTTACAAGAGGAGCCGTATGTCCTACGTAACGTCCCACAAGGTCACCACGCGACACCTCAACCAGTTGACCACCTGACAGTATTCCTATTGCCTTAAGATAGCGGCTGACTATCCTTGCGATCGTTGTCTTGCCCGTTCCGGGATTACCTGTGAAGATCATATGTCTGTTAAGCTCTCCGGCCTTAAGGCCTTCCTCGCGCCGTCTCTTCTGAACAGCATAGTACTCCTTAAGGCCATGGATGTAATCCTTGATCTTCTCAAGGCCGACAATACCTTCAAGTTCCTTCTCAACAGCCTCAAGCTCGCCGCTGTAGCTCTCCTGGATATAATCGCTCATAGGCAGGCGTTCTTCTCCTGCTATTATCCCGGCTCCGTCTTCATCATACGTTATACCGATCGAACTTCCTGTATAATCATCCCGTTCAAGCTTAAATTCCGAAAGTGCCTTGAGCGCATCCTCATAAGCATCTATTACTCCCTTAAGCCCCCTGCCTTTCGAAGTGCAGGACACGGCATGATCACGGTAGCTGTCATCTATTGAAAGTTCATAATCAAGCTGCTTTGATACCCTTGCCTTAAGCTGCTCTTCATGCCTGGCAGCGACCTTTTTTACCGCTTCATCATCGAGTGAGCGCGTTATACATATATCCCCGAGCGCATTTACAAACGGCGCTCCCATTATATCGGCAAGCTTCCCTACAGACTCTGTCCCCAGAAATACAAGATATTTACCGGGTGCCTCAAGCGAACCTACAGTCTCTCCTGCAAGAGCATTGGTCACGCCCACGAGCTGTCCGTTCTGCATCACATACCGTTCGCTCAACATACTCTCACCGGTAGATACAAGATCGCTTAACCGTGAAAGCATCGCAACATTGCAATTGGCAAAGTTCTCAAACAGTATGACTGCAGCCTTACTTCTTAACGCGCTGTACAGATCCTGAATGAACAGCTTCTCTTCAGCAGTCGTCGGATACCGGGACAGATCCATTCTGTACACTTCACCGCTTGTGAGTACATTCCTTGTGTTAAGCTCACCCGCTATCAGTTCCAGTGCATAATGCCTGCCGGTGCATTCGGGACCGGAAATAAATATACTGTTCAATGCATCGTTATGATCCCGTTCGGACACAAACGGACGCTTAAAGGCTATAGTCAGCTTCTTTATGAATTCATCCTGCCCGAACACCTTCTCCTTCAGGGCATCCTGTAAACCGGAGAAGTTCTCCAAAGCCGCGCTGCCCTCCTTGACCACTGCCTGTGAGCCCGTCTTCTCTATAGTAAAATCTGTTCTTAAATTCTTATTAAGCTCACCAAGTGTCGTGTTTATATCCGAAGCGTTTGTCTTAACTGCGCTCTGAAGGCGTTCAATATCCGCCTGAGCCATGCTTAAGTTCTTCGCAGACTGTTCGAAAATGCCGTTAGCGGATGCGACTTCACCGGAACCCATAATGGGCGCAAGAGGCTTCTTCCCTGTACGGGCAGACGTAATCTCAGAAAGATTGTCATATAGCGTACCCCCGTATCTCTTCTGACGCTTCTTGGCTTCCTCGATATCTTCAACCGAATAATTGGCACGGTTGGAACCAAACAATTTGTTCATCTGCTCTTCAAGATCACTCATAACTATCTCCAAAAATTATTTTTTTCTATAATAACGCAAAACGGGTCTGACCGCAATCGGTCAGACCCGTAATTTGTCATTATGATTCTTAACTTGAACTTAGCCAAGCTCAGCGAAGTACTTGATAGTACGAACCATCTGAGATGTGTAGCTGTTCTCGTTGTCATACCATGAAACAACCTGTACAAGATTGTCAGCACCAACCATGGTCTGTGTAGCATCAAAGATTGAGCCATAAGTTGATCCGATGATATCTGAAGAAACGATCTCGTCCTCATTGTATCCGAATGACTCAGATGAAGCTGCCTTCATAGCTGCATTGATCTCTTCCTTGGTAACGCTCTTCTCTACAGTTGCAACAAGGATAGTGGTTGATCCTGTAGGAGTGGGAACACGCTGAGCAGAGCCGATGAGCTTGCCGTTAAGCTCCGGAATAACAAGGCCGATAGCCTTTGCTGCGCCGGTTGAGTTCGGAAC
>JAFXVI010000086.1 GCA_017524595.1 Lachnospiraceae bacterium
ATAATGCGAAGCTTTTTCTATGGAATACCGGACAGCCTCCGGGAATCCGCGCAGATAGACGGGGCATCGTATTTCAAGATACTGACTTCGATATACCTTCCGCTCAGCAAGCCGGTATTTGCGACGTTGGCTCTGTTTTATGCGGTAGGTCGTTGGAATGGCTATTCGGATGCTCTTATGTACATGAAGAACAAGGATTATTATCCTTTGCAGCTGCTCCTTTATAACGTTATCAATAATATCAACAATATCGAGGTGGCAACTCAGGAAGGCTTCTCGACGCCTGGACTTTCAGAATCTCTTAAGGCTGCGATAGTAATGTTCTCGACTATCCCGATCCTGTGTATCTATCCCTGGCTACAGAAGTATTTCATACACGGTGTCATGGTCGGCGGCGTGAAAGAGTGAAGTTTAAACATGGAATAAGCGGAGAGATCCGTTATTCATAATATACGATCATTCAGGACAGCGCACATTTTCAGAACAGAGGGTGAGTCTGGACTGAATGATCATGAAGCAAACAATTATTCAAAAACGGAGGAAAAAAGGATGAAGAAGAAGGTACTTTCACTCCTGCTTGCAGGAACAATGGTTCTCTTACTTGCAGCTTGCGGCGGGACTGCACCTGCAACGCCGGCAGAGCCTGCGTCTGAACCGGCAGCTGAGGAACCCGTGGCAGAAGAGCCTGCAGCAGAGGAAGCTCCCGCTGAGGAAGAGGCGGCTGCAGGCGGTGAGCTTACTGATGGTAAGTTCGCTGACACAAGGCATATTGTTGTTGAGGTTTATGACCGCGGTAATGACGGCGGATCAGATCCTACTAATAATATGTATACCAAGTATATCCATGACGGAATGCTTGCAGACCATAACGTAGAAGTTGAGTTCAAGGCAGTTCCGCGCTGGACCGAGGTTGATGAGATCAATAATCTTTTAGCAGCAGGTGAGGCTCCCGATGTATGCCTTACATACAGCTATGCTACTATCCAGACATATGCCAATATGGGTGGAGTTCAGGATCTTTCGGAACTTGTTGAGACCTACAAGGCAGACACGCCGAATCTTTGGAACTGGCTTGGCGATGTTAATATGTACTGGGATAAGAGTCCTGTAGACGGAACCCTCTGGGCGATCGAAGGCAAGCGTGCTACGACAAACCGTATAAACACATTTGTGCGTCAGGACTGGCTGGATGCTCTGGATATGAAGGCTCCCACAACAACACAGGAGTTTGAGGATATGCTTATTGCATTCAAGGACAACGCAGACAAGCTCCTTGGCAAGGATGCCAAGAAGATAGTTCCTTATTCTGTAAGTTATGATGTGGGCTGGAGAGCAGCTACCCTTATTGAATCCTTTATGGATCCCAAGATGTCTGATTTTGATTATTATGTAAATGGTTTTGATGACAGGAAGTTCACCGAAGAGGGAACGAAGGATGCAGTTAAGCTCCTTAACAAATGGTATAATGCAGGCCTTATGTGGAATGATTTTGCTATCTATGGTGAAGGCGACACGACAGAGGATGATATGATGAAGGCAGGTTATGTAGGTGCTTTCACACATAACTGGGATTATCCTTTCAGGAACGGTGATGACTCGATCAATGCTAATCTTCAGAGGATAGTTGGCGAAGATGCTAAATTTGTAGCTATCGATCCTTTTGATTCCAAGGATGGCACACATACGAAGTTCGTCACATCAACAGCAGGCGACAGGAAGATATTTTTCCCTACGACAAACGAAGAGCCTCTTGCCTCTCTGCTTTATCTTGACTGGATCTCGGATCCTGAACATATTCAGTATCTGCAGCTCGGTGACGAGGGCGTTACCTGCAAAAAGCTTGATGACGGATCTTACGAGACGCTTTCAGCAGAAGGCGATGCCATCATGAACTCAGGTTTCAATATCGACTACACGATCACATGTAACGGACTTCATCTTGCAGATGACAAGCTTACAGAACTCTCTATCTCTCACAGTTATGCAGGTATAGATCCCGAGATCGTTATAGAGGCTAATAAGATAGCCAATACCGATATTCGCAAGGAGAAGTGCGTTAACGTTGGCGAGATCTCATCAGAGAGCGGCGTAGGTGAAGCTCTTAATGCAAAGCGTACAGAGGTTTATGATAATGCCGTTGTAGCATCCGAAGCTGAGTTTGACAAGGTATGGGATGACGGAATGGCTGACTACATGGGAGCAGGCGGACAGGATATCAAGGATGAGCGTACTGCGAAGTGGCAGGAAGTATACGGTGATACCGATACGGTTCCTGCTCCGTAGGTAACAACCATTTTTTATTGATAACCGGCTTAAATACATGTAAAATCAAATAGGGCGCTCCTTGGTACCGGGGCGCCCTGTTTTAAAGAAACGGGTTATTCAAAAACAGTCTTTAAAATGATAATTGGAACAGACTGCTTTTGAATACGCCGTGATATGCGGGAGCATATGGGCAGCATGAGTTAATGGAAGGGATGATGCTATGGAAATGACATTCAGGTGGTTTGGCACCGGGTTTGATACAGTAACACTTAAGCAGATAAGGCAGATACCAGGAGTTACGGGAGTTATCACGACATTATATGATACGACTCCGGGCGAAGTATGGCCCAAAGAGCGCATTCATGCTATTAAGAAAGAAGTGGAAGCATCGGGTCTGCATATTTCGGGAATAGAATCCGTCAATATTCATGACGCGATCAAGATAGGAAGTCCGGACAGAGACATATATATCGAAAATTATATCAAGACTCTCAGAAACCTTGGTGAAGAGGATATACATCTTGTCTGCTATAACTTCATGCCCGTATTTGACTGGACAAGAACTGAACTTGCAAGGAAGCGTCCCGACGGTTCAACCGTGCTGGCATATTCCCAGAAGGCCATAGATGCGTTGAATCCTGAAACGATGTTTGCATCCATAAGCAAGGATGCAAACGGGGCTGTGCTTCCGGGATGGGAACCTGAACGTATGGCGATCATAAAGGAACTGTTTGAGAAATATAAGGATGTCGATGAAGAAAAGCTCTTTGAAAATCTTAAATACTTCCTTGAGAAGATAATGCCTGTATGTAATGAATATGATATAAAAATGGCGATACATCCGGATGATCCTGCATGGTCGGTATTCGGGCTGCCGAGGATAATCATCAATATTGAGAATATACAACGGATGATGAGGATGGTGGATGATGTACACAATGGAGTGACTTTCTGTGCCGGCTCTTACGGGACAAACAGGGAAAACGATCTTCCGGGTATGATAAGGGCGCTTAAGGGAAGGATACATTTTGCACATGTCAGAAATCTTAAGTTTAATTCAGATGATGATTTTGAAGAGGCGGCGCATCTGTCGAGTGACGGAAGCTTCGACCTGTATGAGATAATGAAGGCGTTGTATGAAATAGATTTTGACGGCCCGATACGTCCGGATCATGGAAGGATGATATGGGAAGAGGTCGCTATGCCGGGATACGGTCTGTATGACAGGGCACTGGGTGCTGCATATCTTAACGGTTTGTGGGAAGCAATTGATAAGAACGCAACAAGAGCGTGACAGTCTCATTATAAAATTTGAATAAGATTATGTAAACTTAAAATGATGATAAGAACAGGAGATTTATAAAGTGAGACTCACAGAGATAAATGATCAGACAAAAAGAAATGAATTTATGGAAAAGTCATATCTGTTGCCTGAATATGACAGGGAGAAGATAAGAAGAAATACTCATGATGAACCGACATGGGTTCATTTCGGAACAGGAAATATCTTCAGGGCTTTTCCGGCAGCAGTAATAGATGAACTGCTTGGTGAGGGAGTGTATGATAAGGGTGTTATAGCAGTTGAGGGCTTTGACTATGACATAATTTCCGAGGCATATAAACCCTTCGATGATCTCAGCCTTTTAGTAACGCTTAAAAGTAACGGTAATATAGATAAAAGAGTAATAGGTGCGGTAACGGAATCCCTCACGGCTGATCTTGACAGAGAAGAGGATGCGACAAGGCTTAAGGAAATATTTATGACACCGTCCCTGCAGATGGTAAGCTTTACGATAACCGAAAAGGGATATTCTCTTAACGGAGCGGATGGGAAGCTTTCGGGGATCGTTAAAGAAGACTGGGGGAATAAGCGCTTTCCACCGGAACATTTAATGGGTAAGATAGCTTACCTTCTTTATTTGCGTTTTAAGACCGGAGCATATCCTGTGGCAATGCAGAGCATGGATAACTGTTCACATAACGGTGATAAGCTTAAAAGCGCTGTTTTAGCTTATGCAGAAAAGTGGGTTGAACAGGGGATGGCAGACGAGGGATTCATCTCATATCTTAAGGATGAGGACAGGGTTTCATTCCCCTTGAGCATGATAGATAAGATAACTCCAAGACCTGATCCAAATGTAGTTGAAATGCTTAAAAAAGATGGATTCGAGGATACGGATATAATAATCACGGACAAGAATACATATACTGCTGCGTTTGTAAATGCCGAGGAGACACAATACCTTGTAATAGAAGATAAGTTTCCGAACGGAAGACCGCCGTTTGATAAGGGTGGAGTATATTTTACTGACCGGGAGACTGTAGATAAGATAGAAAAGATGAAGGTATGCACATGCCTTAACCCTTTGCACACGGCACTGGCAATCTTCGGGTGTCTTCTTTCATATGATTCAATATCCGGGGAAATGAAAGACGAGGATCTGGCGTGTTTTGTTAAAAAAATGGGTTATAATGAAGGCATGCCGGTAGTAGTCGATCCCGGTATAATAAGGCCGGAAGCATTCATAGATGAGGTGCTTAATAAACGCCTTGTTAATCCATTCATGCCGGATACTCCCCAGAGGATAGCCTGTGATACTTCGCAAAAGCTTCCGATACGTTTTGGTGAGACATTAAAAGCATATATCTTAAAAGGTGAGGATGTCACGGGACTTAAGTTTATTCCTGTTGTGCTTGCCGGCTACTTAAGATATCTTACAGGAATAAATGACGAGGGCAGGGAATTTGAGCCGAGTCCGGATCCGCTTCTTATTGAACTTACTGAGATAATGAAGCCATACAGGAACGGCAGATCCGCAAGCCCTGATGGATTAAGACAGATACTCGGGCGTAGGGATATATTTGCGATAGATCTTTATGAGGCAGGACTTGCAGGGCGTATAACGGAACTGTTTAATGAGATGAACAGCGGTAAGGGACAGGTGAGGAAGGTTTTACATGCCGTATGTATGGAAAACTAGACATTATGTAAACTATGTGATATAAATTATTAGAGATATAAAAGCCATATAACAGGATTCACGGAGGAGCATGTGGATACCAGGATTCAGATAAAGGACAGATTGCCGGGTGAAACAGCCAAGGCATATGCTTTGAGAGAGATAAGTGACAATATTATAAACTTGGAACTTAAACCGGGGGCGCTGGTAAGTGAGAATGAACTGGCCAAGACGCTGGGAGTCAGCAGGACGCCGGTTCGCGAAGCAATACAGGAGCTTCAGAAATCGCAGCTTATCGAGGTATTTCCGCAACGGGGAAGTTATGTCGCAGGCATATCATTTGAGGCGGTGGAGGAAGCTGCTTTTTTGCGCCGCACGCTTGAGACTGCGATAGTCGAGGAGTTGTGCGACAGGATAAACTTCGATCAGATAGAGAGGCTTGAAGAGAATGTCAGCCTTCAGGAATATTATCTGAATAACGGAATGTCTGCGAGGATCATGGAGTTGGATAATGAGTTCCATCATGATCTGTTTATAATGTGCGGCAAGGAAAATATATATAATATGATGCATTCAATGATGGGACATTTTGACAGGATAAGGGTGTTGAGCCTGTATTCTATCAAAGATATCAAGATAGTATCTGATCACCGCGCCATACTTGAAGCGATAAAGACAGGAAACAAGGCAAACGCAAAAGCAAACATGGAAAAACATCTGATGAGATACAAGTTCGATAAAGAGGAACTTGAGAAGAATTATCCGGATTATTTCCTGAAGGTTATTAGGGGTTCATCCCTCGATCAAAGTGAGTCCGTCAAGCGATGGCCTGGCAACAAGAGAGTAGTTGGTGTAGTAGACAACGAAACCGGGCTTTGAACCGGCGGGCTTTTTGACTTCCTTTTTCTGAACGTAGTCTATTTCGACCTTGTCCTGTTCACGGCCTTTGGAATAATACGCCGCGAGAGCACCGGCCTCTTCAAAGGTGCGGTCTGTAAGCTTGCGTCCATCGGTCTTAACAAGAACATGAGAACCGGGTATCTTCTTCGCATGGAACCACCAGTCTGAACCTGTGGCAAGCTTGAATGTCAGATAATCGTTCTGGTAGTTGTTCTTACCGACATAAATATGGAATCCATCGGAACTGATATAGTGAAAGGGATTACTCCGTATCTCTTTCTTTTTAACGGTTCCTTTTTTGTGGATGTAACCGGCCTCGATAAGCTCCTGTTTTATCTCTGTAAGATCATTTTCCATAAGAGCTATATCAAGTGAAGCGGATATGGATTCAAGATGCTCGATCTCAGCTTTTGTTTCAGCCGTCTGTACAGTAAGTGCCTGCTCGGTGCGTTTGAGTTTAACATATCTGTCGAAGTATTTTTTGGCATTCTCAGATGCACTGAGGTCAGGATCAAGAGGTATGGTGATCTTTTCGCCGGTATAGTAATTATCGGCTTCAAGGGAACGTGCGCCCGGCTGGGCATTATAGCCGTAAGTATTCAGAAGTTCACCGTATATCCTGTATTTATCCTTTTTTTCCGTATCCTTAAGCTGTTTTAGCTGCAAGTCATACTTTTTAACATTTCTTTCGAGTTTGGTTGCGACTATTCTTCGCAGATCTGCGGATTTCTGTCTTATTCGTGTAACAGTATTCCTTTTGGCATAGTAGTTTTCAAGGATATATGACATGGAATCGTTTGGCTGTGCAAAAGCATCGTTATACTGTGTCAGTCCTACCGCGGCAAATTCAACGGGTACTCCATTCTCAACTATCATATTCGGTGCAAAATCACCTGCTTTAACTGCATCAGTAAGCCATACAAAATTATTGTACAGATGAGACATTTCGTCTTCTGAATACTCTGAAGCAGGAAGTGAAGAATCAAGTCCGCTGCGGTAAATGAGTTCCTCGGCCATCACCGGAGAAAAACCGGTAAGTGAAGTATATATTGCCTTCCCCGCCGGCATAGGTTTTGATGTGATCGTACTTATAAATCCATCTTTGGTTAAGGTCAGAGGATCTGATTTTTCCTGAGTATTGGGAATGAAATAATCCCGTCCCGGGAGTACTTCCCTTACAGAACTTACAGCCGATGAAATATGCTTGATGCTGTCGATCACCATGTTCTTATCATCTAGGAAGATGATATTACTGTGCTTGCCCATTATTTCAACAACAAGGGTCTTGCGGCACATATCTCCCATTTCATTGAGATGATCTATGTCAAACATAAGGATGCGCTCAAGTGATGGCTGACGTATCGAGGTGATGCGGCCGTTCTGGATGTGTTTCCTTAGCAGCATACAGAAACCGGGAGCCTGAGCAGGGCTTGTTTTGTTTGTGTCCGTAAGATATAAAAAGGGCAGGGAAGCATCTGCTGAGATGAGCAGACGAAACTGACCGTTACGGGTCTTCAGCGTCAGCAATATTTCATCACTTTCGGGCTGTGCGATCTTATATATCCTGCTGTTAATAAGTTTATCTTTAAGCTCCTTTCCAAGAGCTGCCATTGTTATTCCGTCGAGTGCCATAAAAATCTCCCGTCAAACGAATTTGATCCCTAAATTTATATCATAAATCAGTTGTTTACGCAAACCGGACAGGAAGATAAATACAGACAGATACAGAATGAGGTTAAGGGATTTAAATTATGACGATTATGCTAGGAATATTGAGAGTATTCATTTATAATGTACATTGTATCATATAAGTGTATTGCGAAGATTCTATATACGCATATGCAGGGAGGATTTAAATGGATACCAATTTGATTCAGGGTGGGGACATTTTTGATATTTTGAATATCGTGTTCTGGCTGATAGGAAGTCTGGGTTATTATAATCTGTTCAAAAAATGCAGTGTGAAGCCGTTGTGGTCGCTGGTGCCTGTAGCCCGTGAATATCATATCAGCCTTTGTGCCGGTAAGGAGAGGGAAGGACGTACTTACGCCATATTGTATGGCGTCAATATGTTGCTGGAGATCATTAATCTGTTTATTAGTGAGACATCTATACTGGATATGATCATATCGATTATAATGCTGGCTGTTGTTACCGCACAGTGTGTATATATGATACGTATCTTTTTAGGTCTTTGTCAGGTCTTTGAAAGGAAAAAGAGATGGACATGGTTGTGGATCATTACTGAATCCTTAACTGCGATCATCTGGGGCTGTAGTAAGTCGTTTGAACCAAGCAGAAAGGTCGAGAGTATTGATAAGGATGCAGGAGCCAGCATATCTGACAATTATGTCAGACCCTCAGATACCGGCCTTACCGTAAATATCAATGGACGTACTACCATAGATTTCTTTAAGAAAATATATCTGCTAAGGGATATTCATCTTAGTATACCGGAAGGACACATGGTTTTACTTCTGGGAGGTTCCGGCGCCGGAAAAACCACATTCGTGAATGCGGTTACCGGTTATGAGCAGGCTGACGCGTCGATAATGCTGAGAGATAAGGATCTGTACAGGGATTACAGTAAGATGAAATATGATGTGGGTTTCGTACCACAACAGGATCTTATGCGGGGTAACGATACAGTGCTCAGGACACTTGCTGACGCAGCAACGCTCAGGCTTCCGTCAGGCATCACGATCTTTGCGAGAAAGAAGAGGGTTCATGAGGTGTTGGAAGAGTTTGGCCTGGGGGCTATAAGCGGCAGTCTTGTGGAGAAATTATCTGGCGGACAGCGCAAGCGATTGTCTATTGCCATGGAATACATTTCGGATCCGTCATTATTTATACTTGATGAGCCGGATTCGGGTCTTGACGGGGTGGTTGCAAGAGGGTTGTTTGAAAAGCTGAGAGCCATAGCGGATCTTGGCAAGATAGTAATGGTCATTACGCATACGCCGGACAGGGTTATAGATCTTTTTGATGATGTGATCGTGCTTGCCAAGGATGCTTCAAGGACAGGGCGGCTTGCTTATTATGGTTCGGTTAAGGATTCCTATGATTTCTTCGGCAAGAATTCGATGGAGGAGATACTCCTGACGATCAATCAAAAGGAAGAAGGCGGAGAGGGCAGGGGCGACGAATTTGTTGAGAAATATGCGCTTCTTGCGGCAAAATCAGGGGAAAAGGCAGGTGATGATGATGAATGAAAAAAATATAAAACACAGAGGGCGTTTTGCCCAGGTCTTTATATATCTTGGCAAGCTGTTCCGCATGTTCATCTTTCAAAATGACTGGAAGGTCCTGCCGATGTCCGCGATAATAGCGGGGCTTGTTTCTTTTGTTGTGGGTGCCAATCTGTTTAAGACACAGGAGGGTACACTTATGGGTACCTTTGCGCTTTCCTGTATATGCATATGGAACGGTTTCTTTAATTCTATTCAGGTGATCTGCCGTGAACGTCCCATCGTTAAGAGGGAACACCGCTCAGGCATGCATATCTCGGCATATATTACGGCACATATGATCTATCAGGCGTTTCTGTGTCTGTGCCAGACCGTCATTACGATATTTATATGCTATATAACAAAAGTCAGGTTTCCGGATACCAGCCTTATAACTCCATGGGCGATAGTAGATATCGGGATAACACTGTTTCTTATAACATACTGTGCGGATATGATGGCACTTATGATATCCTCCTTTGTACATTCGTCCACTGCTGCAATGACGATAATGCCATTTTTGCTGATTTTCCAGCTGGTATTCTCCGGCGCATTCTTCCAGCTTAGCGGAGTATCTCTTAAGATAACCAATATAACGATAACCAAATGGGGTCTGACTGCCCTGTGTGCCCAGGGTGACTATAATGACAAGCCGATGGTGTCTCTGTGGAATGCTGTTGCCAAGATGCAGAACATGGAGATTGATGGCACCAAACCCATACAGGAGTTTATGACATATGCTTCGGAAAGCGACGTGAGGGACAGGATACTTAAATGGTGCGGAATGAATAATCAGAATGAACTGTATGCATTTGATGCTGTAAGCGTATTAAGATGCTGGGGATTTCTTGTGATGTTCACCGTTATTTATGCGGCTGTGGCTGTAATATGTCTTGAGTTTATAGACAAGGATAAACGATAATAAGTCATATGACATAAACATTATTAAAATTTATATACACATATTATGAATAATCTGTTATAATCTATCAATAACGGTATAAATAACCGAACCAAGGAGGATAAATATATGCTTAACATTAACAAGGATGCAGATGGATCAAAGATTACAATCGCATTGCAGGGAAGGCTTGATACAACAACCGCACCGCAGCTTGATGAGGAAGTAAAGCAGCTTCAGGATAAGGTGACCGAGCTGATTTTTGATATGTCTGAACTTCAGTATATTTCAAGTGCGGGTCTTAGAGTACTTCTGTCTGCACAGAAGATGATGAACAAGCAGGGAAGTATGACGATAACAAATGTTTCTCCTGAAATCATGGAGATATTTGATGTTACGGGCTTCTGTGATATTCTTACGATCAAATAGATTCAGATCAGGTAAGGGGTCTGTGCTGTAAGGAGTCGGTCACGGCTCCTTATAATCATGCCGTTAAGGATGCATATACAGTTGTTTTTAATATGTTTTGGAAGGAATGCCATGGATGGAAATAAGGGTATTGGCATATTATTGACTATCGTGATCGGCGCCGTATTACTGGTGGTGACGAGGCTTATCTTCAAACGCACGATCATGAGTAGCGATAAGATACACAGGAGGTTCCTTGGGAAGCTCTTTAATCTTATTGTAATTCTCGTATGTCTTGTAAATATTGTCGGAATCATCAATCCGACGATGAATCTCCATTCGGTTCTCCTTAAAGGTTCAGCGCTTGTAGTTGCTATCGTCGGATTTGCAGCCCAGCCCGCTATTTCGGATCTTATCTGTGGGTTTCTTATAAGTGTAAACAAGCCTTTTGAGATAGGAGACAGAATAATAGTAGAGGGAATTGAACCCGGTATAGTAGAGGATATAACCTTAAGGCATACTGTTATTGGTATATATGACGGACTAAAGATTATCGTACCCAACAGCGAGCTTAATACCAAAACCGTAATCAATACAAGCCGCGTAAAGGATCGCA
Source organism: Lachnospiraceae bacterium (assembly GCA_017524595.1). Lineage (GTDB taxonomy): Bacteria > Bacillota > Clostridia > Lachnospirales > Lachnospiraceae > UBA2868. The sequence goes on from JAFXVI010000086.1 coordinate 11,278, forward strand.
GAGGAATACATCTTACATATTCAGTGAGTTATGACACGGATATACAGCTGGCGATGGATGTTATACGCGATTGTGTGGCGGAGAGTCCCTATACCCTTGGAGTTGAGACAAATGGTATAATGGAGGATTCAGGGCCTGTATATTTCCTTAAATTTGCAGACAGTGCGCTGATACTTGAGACAACCATATGGGTAACCAGAAAAACCAGCAGCTATGTTGCCACAACGGATGTCAATTTGAGGGTTAACGATGAGTTCAAGGCTCACGGAATAGAGATACCATACAATTATCTGAATGTTGTGGAGAGGGAGAATACGGGAGACGATGGCAGTGTTGTGAAGAAAAAGAAGAAGTCTGCACCGTCCAAACGTCATGTCAGAACAGATACGATCAATATAGCGGCTAATAGCGGAAATATCGATGCCGCCATAGGAATGGTACGGGGGTTCGCTGAAAAGCAGAGACTCAATGAACACGCCACAATGCAGCTTGAACTGATGACGGAGGAGCTTATTGGCGTTGTCGGTAATATTGTAGAATCCGCTATGGTCAAGATGTGGATCGAAGGAAGCGGACTTAAATACAGGATTCATGTAAGCTTCCCGGCAAGTGTCAGAAGTGAGGAATATAAGCGATTGATTTCGCTGTCTTCATCGGGCAAGAATGAAGCGGTGCAGGGTCTTGCAGGTAAGTTGTGGGAGAAGATGGTGGCAGGAATCAGAACCACATCCGATGATAATCATGATAGTGATTATGAATGGTCGCTTAAAGAAAGCGGACCGGATGATAGCGGAATAGGAGAATCGATACTGGCAGCGATAGCGGATGATATAAAGGTTAGTGTTGCAAAAGATAAGGTCGAGCTGGTTGTGGTAAAGTCAGTTTGAACCTGAAATGGTATTGGGGGAATGACTATGAAAGAGCTGAATGTCGAAGCTAAGATAGATAATCTCCATCGTGTTCTTGAATTTGTGGATGAGGAGCTTGAGGGACTCGACTGCTCAATAAAGCTTCAGACACAGATAGATGTGGCCGTCGAGGAGTTGTTTGTCAATATTGCAAGCTATGCTTACGAAGGCGGTAATGGTATGGCATGCATACGTATTGATAAGGAAGAGATGGAACCGGCCATAGTAATAACCTTTATCGATCAGGGATTTCCATATAATCCACTTGAAAGGGAGGATCCGGATGTGACTTTGTCTGTTGAGCAGCGCAATATAGGAGGGCTTGGAGTCTTCATGGTCAAGAAGAGTATGGACGAGGTTTCTTATAAGTATTGTGACGGTTCCAACATGCTCACAATAAAAAAGAAACTGGCAGGTTGATTCTTTTTGCAGGACGCCATGCTTATCTTAACTGAAAATCACATCGACATATAATCGTTTTTGACTTACCCGGTATCAGGGATATAATCTTAGGAGAAGTGTAATGATCAAAAGTATGACAGGTTTTGGTCGCGCTGAATATAGCGATGAAAAGCGCAGACTTACTGTAGAGATAAAGTCAGTCAATCACCGTTATCTGGATGTAAATATCAAGATGCCGAAGAAGCTTGGTTTCTTTGAAGCATCAATAAGGAATCTCCTTAAAGAATATATGCAGAGAGGCAAGGTGGATCTGTATATAACTTATGAAGATTTTGCGGAAGATAATTATAATATAAGGTATAACCGTGATGTTGCCAGGGCATATCTTCAGTATCTCAATGAGATGGGTAATGATTTTGGTCTTGATAATGATATACGGGTATCCATATTGTCAAGATATCCCGAAGTTTTTACTTTGGAAGAACAGGAGATAGATGAGGATGAACTGTGGAAAGATATAGAAGATACGGTACGCAGGGCTTGTGAAGGATTTGTAAATACCAGAGTGAGTGAGGGAGAAAATCTGAAGAATGATCTGATAAACAAGCTTGACGGTATGCTTGTGCTTGTTGAGGATATTGAGAAAAGAGCTCCCGAAATAATAACGGAATACAGGAAGAAGATAACCGATAAGGTTAAGGATATGCTCGGAGATGCGGGAATAGATGAGAGCCGTATACTTACCGAGGTAACGTTGTTTGCGGACAGGGTATGTGTGGATGAAGAGATAGTGAGGCTTAAGAGCCATATCAAGAATACGAAAGATACGCTTAATGCCGGCGGAAGCGTGGGGCGCAAGCTTGATTTTATAGCACAGGAGATGAACAGGGAGGCCAACACTGTATTGTCAAAGTCCAATGACCTGCTCACATCAAATGTTGCGATAGATCTTAAGACTGATATTGAAAAGGTACGCGAACAGATACAGAATATAGAATGATAATGCTGAGCATTATCTGTCTGTTTTGAATTGTGGAGGAATTGCGTGAAAAAGGGTATACTACTCATAATTTCCGGATTTGCAGGTTCGGGGAAGGGAACGATAGTAAAAGGCCTTCTTTCGAATTATGACAACTATACCGTGTCGATATCTGCGACAACAAGAGCGCCAAGACCGGGTGAAGAGGACGGCAGGGATTATTTCTTTGTTTCCCGTGAGAAGTTCGAGGAGATGATCGCCAATGACGAATTCCTTGAATATGCACAGTATGTGGACAATTACTATGGTACACCGAGGAAATATGTCAACAGTATGCTTGATGAAGGTAGAGATGTTATCCTTGAGATCGAGCAGCAGGGTGCACTCCAGGTAAAAGCAGAGCGTCCGGAGGCCGTGCTTATGTTTGTCATGCCTCCCAGTGTACAGGAGATATATAACCGGCTTAAGAAACGTGGTACGGAGTCGGAAGAGATCATAATGAAGCGTATGCGTCAGGGTGCCAGAGAAGCAGGAGTAATAGAGAAATATGACTATCTGATAATCAATGATGATCGATATGAGTGTATAAGGAATGTACATAATACTGTATGTTGCGCCAAATATGCATCCAAAAGGAACAAGGCGCTCATTGACAGAGTGAAGTCGGAATTTAATGATTTTTTGAATATGTAGGAGGAACCAATATGTTACATCCGTCATACAGTGACCTTATGAAAGTAGTTAACAGTGAAGTTGATGAAGGTGAGCAGCCGGTTGTAAACAGCCGTTACTCGATAGTTATGGCCACAAGCAAGAGGGCCAGACAGCTGATCGATGGTGCACCGACACCAGTAGCGGGTGCTGTCGACAAGAAACCTTTATCGGTTGCCATCGAAGAATTGAATTCAGGTGTAGTCAAGATAGTCGGAGAATAATGCCGCAAAATGAATGTATTATTTGTATCGCTCGGCTGCGATAAGAATCTCGTTGATTCCGAGTATATGCTTGGAATGCTGCGAGACAGAGGCTATACATTTACAGATGATGAGACAGAGGCAGATGTTATTATTATCAATTCCTGCTGTTTTATCTTAGATGCCAAGGAAGAGAGCATCAATACCATTATTGAAATGGCAGCTTACAGAACCGATGAGTCTGAAAGGTGCAGGGCATTGATCGTAACCGGCTGTCTGGCTCAGCGTTATGCCGATGAGATACGCAGTGAGATTCCCGAGGTTGACGCGGTTATCGGAGCAACTGCCTATGATGAGATAGGTGAAGTACTTGACAGGGTACTTAAAGGGGAATATGTAAAGGAAATACAGAGCATTGACCGTCTGGTTTTGTCCGATTCAAACAGGATAATTACGACAGGCGGTTATTATTCATATCTTAAGATTGCTGAAGGATGCAGCAAACACTGTACTTATTGTATAATCCCACAATTACGCGGCCATTATCGTTCGGTTCCAATGGAAAGGCTAATAAAGGAGGCTACGTTTCTTGCGGGAAAAGGCGTTAAGGAATTGATACTGGTTGCGCAGGAAACTACTGTTTATGGTGTTGATCTGTACGGCGAGAAACGCCTGCCGTTACTGCTTAAGGAGCTGTGCAGGATCGAAGGGATTGAATGGATAAGGATAATGTACTGTTATCCGGAAGAGATAACAGATGAGCTTATAGATGTTATAAGTGAAGAACCAAAGATATGTCATTATATTGATATGCCGATACAGCATGCGTCTGATACGATATTAAAGCGTATGGGACGGCATACGGGCAGGAGCGAACTTACAACCACGATCAAAAAGCTCAGGGACAGGATCCCTGATATAGCACTTCGGACTACGCTTATAACAGGCTTTCCGGGAGAGAATGACGACGATCAGAAGGTGCTGCTTGATTTCGTGGAGGAAATGAAATTTGAGAGACTGGGAGTATTTGCATATTCAGCGGAAGAGGGCACAGCTGCTGCGGAAATGACCGGGCAGATCAGTGAAGAGTTAAAGAATAAACGCCGTGACGAGGTTATGGAACTGCAACAGGATATAGCCTTTGAACATGCACGTAAAATGACAGGACTTAAGCTTGAAGTAATAATAGAGGGACGTCTTGTTGATGATGATGTTTATGTTGCCAGGACCTACATGGATGCGCCGGGTATTGACGGCGTGCTGTTTCTGAAATCGGACAGAGAGCTGATGAGCGGCGATATGGTAAGTGTCAGGGTTACAGGTGCTAACGAATACGATCTTATTGGAGAGTTATGTGATGAATCTGCCAAATAAGCTTACAGTTTTAAGAGTTATCATGATCCCTTTCTTTGTGTTTTTTATGTTGGTTGACATAATACCAGGATACACAAAGTGGATCGCACTGGCAATCTTTATATTTGCGAGTTTCACCGATATGTTTGATGGTTGGTTTGCGCGAAAATACGGACTGATAACAGATTTTGGAAAGTTTATGGATCCTCTGGCGGACAAGCTTCTTGTATGTTCGGCCCTGATATGTCTTGTGAAAAATGGCAGTCTGGCTGCATGGATGGCTATAATCATCATCAGCAGGGAGTTTATCATAAGCGGATTAAGATTGATCGCTTCAGATAACGGCGTTGTTATTGCTGCATCTTACTGGGGCAAGTTCAAGACGGTCTTTCAGATGATAATGATAGGCATGCTGATAGGAGATCTTAAGTTTAAACTGTTTAAGATCGCGACACAGCTTGTTGTATGGATCGCCCTTATACTTACCGTGATCTCCCTTGTTGATTATATGTATAAGAACCGGGAAGTCATCAGACATGATAAGCATTGATTTATATGTTGTACAGTATTTCTATAAAAGTGAGAGGAATAGTATATGTCCAGGGATAAGATGAAAGAAGAAAAGATCAAATCCGAAAAAGAGAAGGCTGTTGAGGCAGTTGAGTCAACTGAAGAAATGCAGGAATCCGAAGAGGGACATTTTATTAAATTTTTCAAGATATGCGGGATGAAGGAGAAGGAAGTGCGCAGCGCACTCAAGGATATTCTTGAAGCTGATGTTCCAAAGTGTACGATGATATCTTACCCCGGTGATATACATATAACTGTTGAAGCCTTTGAGAACGGAACGGATTCGGCAAAGAAGCTGGGGAAACCGGTAGTCAAGGAGATAAAAAACCGTCTTGGGCTCAATATCTATGCAACTGACAAGGATACTACCCTTGAGCAGGCGGTCGTGGAACTGTTAAGGACCAATGAATTGTATCTTGCCACATGTGAGTCATGTACAGGCGGAATGATCGCATCCAGAATAGTAGATGTTCCCGGAGCTTCTGATGTTTTTAAGGAGGGCTTTGTTACATATTCAAACAAGGCAAAGCGTTCGAGACTGGGAGTTAAGAAGAGTACTCTGGCAAAATATGGAGCCGTAAGCGAGCAGACTGCCAAAGAGATGGTAAAAGGATGTGCATCGACAGCCAAGGTTAATGTTTCCGTATCTACAACCGGCATTGCCGGACCGGATGGAGGCAGTGAGGATAAACCTGTAGGTCTTGTATATATCGGATGCAGTGTTTGTGATAAGGTCAGAGTTGTAAAATATAATTTCGACGGCGACCGGATGGAGATCAGACGCAAGGCGACTTCTGCTGCACTGGCGCTGCTTCGGATGTGCGTGCTCGAGTATTATAGCGAGAAAAACTTCTCATAATCGTATATCGGATCGTATTATTTCAGATCTTGAATTAAATGTCCAAAGTATTACCCATATTGTTGGATTGTTTCATGTATTATAAAAGACGTTAAGATCGGTGAGCTTAGGCAACCGGTGTGGAATATAAATTTAAAAACCGCTTGACAAAGGCGAACAGATGTTTTATATTACTTCTTGAGGCGAACAGATGTTCAAAATAAATGTTCGATAGAAGAGATAAATACCTGTGATCAGGCGGAGTATAACAAGATTGTAAAGGAGATCATTATGGAAAGAGAAGAAAAGCTTAAAGCATTAGAGGTTGCATTATCCAAGATAGAGAAGGAGTATGGCAAGGGTTCGGTTATGAAACTGGGCGATACTTCCAATCACATGAATGTTGAGACAATACCTACAGGCTCGCTTAGCCTTGATATAGCGCTCGGGCTTGGCGGTATCCCTAAGGGAAGGATAGTCGAGATCTATGGTCCTGAGTCATCCGGCAAGACTACGGTCACGCTCCATATGATAGCGGAAGTTCAAAAGAGAGGCGGTATAGCAGGCTTTATCGATGCTGAGCATGCGCTCGATCCCGTGTACGCAAGGAATATAGGAGTAGATATAGATAACCTTTATATATCACAGCCGGATAACGGTGAACAGGCACTTGAGATAACAGAGACCATGGTTCGTTCGGGAGCGGTTGACATAATAGTTGTTGACTCTGTGGCCGCCCTGGTTCCGAAGGCTGAAATCGATGGTGATATGGGCGATTCACACGTGGGACTGCAGGCACGTCTTATGTCACAGGCTTTACGTAAGCTTACTGCTGTCATATCCAAGTCTAACTGCACAGTTATCTTCATTAACCAGCTTCGTGAAAAGGTGGGAGTTATGTTTGGTAACCCGGAGACTACGACCGGCGGACGTGCTCTTAAGTTCTATTCTTCGGTGCGTCTTGATGTGAGAAGGATAGAAGCACTTAAGCAGGGCGGTGAGGTTATAGGTAACCGTACTCGTGTCAAGGTGGTTAAGAACAAGATCGCACCGCCGTTTAAGGAGGCTGAGTTTGATATCATGTTCGGCAAGGGAATATCCATGGTAGGAGATATAGTTGATCTTGCAACCAATATTGATGTGATCAACAAGTCGGGAGCATGGTATTCATATAACGGACAGAAGATAGGTCAGGGCCGTGAGAATACGAAGGCGTATCTTGAGAAGGATACAGAGATGCTTAAAGAGGTTGAAGCCAGGGTGCGTGCACATTACGGACTTGATTCAGATGCCGGAATAGCATCTGAAGGAGAGGGACCGCAGGATGGAACCGACAGCAATGCAACCAAATGATGAAGAAATAAAGAAGGCCAAGCTAAAGGCAATGAATCTGCTTAAAGGCAGGGACTATACCGAAACAGCTCTTAGACGTAAGCTTGGCACTTGTATGTATTCTGAAGAAGCTGTTGATGCGGCTGTTGAATATGTGAAATCTTATGGGTATGTTGATGATTTAAGATATGCTCAGAATTATATCAGGAGCTGCAACGGATTACGAAGCCGTAGAGATACTGAGAGAAGACTGCGTGATAAGGGAGTGGACACAGAGCTTATCAAGGAAGCCTTTGAGAGTGAAGGCTTTGACGAGGATGCCGAACACGAACTTATAAAACGTCTCATCTTAAAGAAGTGCTATTCACCGGAAAAACTTGATTATTCCGGAAGGCAGAAGCTGTATGCGTATATGTATGCGAAAGGCTTCGACATAGACAGGGTAGAAAAGACATTGAACGAACTATCGCTTGACATAATATCTTAAAAAGTATAAGATTTATATGTTGTAGTTTTTTGAGTTAGAATATGTTTTTTTGTATTCTATATAATAATCGTACAATGAAAACTATATAAGGAGGTGCCCTGTGCAATATGTGATCATTATTGCAGTTGCGGTAATTCTTCTGGGTATTGGCTGCTTTATAGCTTACAGAGCAGGCTATGAGGCTAAGAGAAAGGCTGATGAAGAGAAGATTGGCAATGCTGATCAGAAGGCTCGTGAGATAATTGACGAAGCCCTGAAGACAGCAGAAGCAAAAAAACGCGAGGGGCTGCTCGAGGTTAAAGAAGAATCAATCAGAGCTAAGAATGAAATTGAGAAGGAAACCAAGGAAAGACGAGCAGAATTACAGCGTTTGGAGCGCCGAATGCAGCAGAAGGAAGAGAATCTTGACAAAAAGACTGATGCAATCGAGAAGCGCGAAGCCAGCTTCGCTCAGAAGGAGGAAGCACTTGCAAAGCAGAAGGAACAAGTGGCAAAGCTTAATGAGCAACGTGTACAGGAACTGGAGAGAATTTCCGGTTTGACCTCTGAACAAGCAAAAGAGTATCTGTTAAAAACTGTTGAAGATGATGTTAAACATGAAACTGCCATCTTAGTCAAGGAACTTGAGTCCAGGGCTAAGGAAGAGGCAGACAAAAAGGCGAAGGAATTTGTGGTAGGTGCAATACAAAGATGTGCTGCAGACCACGTGGCGGAAACAACGATTTCCGTTGTCCAGCTGCCTAATGATGAAATGAAGGGAAGAATCATCGGACGAGAGGGTCGGAATATAAGAACCCTTGAGACGATGACCGGCGTTGATCTTATTATAGATGATACACCGGAGGCTGTAGTTCTGTCAGGCTTCGATCCAATACGGCGTGAAGTTGCGAGGATAGCACTCGAGAAGCTTATCGTCGATGGCCGTATCCATCCGGCAAGGATCGAGGAGATGGTTGAGAAGGCCCAGAAAGAAGTAGAAACGATGATACGCGAGGAAGGTGAAGCTGCAACGCTGGAGGTTGGCGTTCATGGTATTCATCCTGAACTTATCAAGCTTCTTGGACGTCTCAAGTTCAGAACCAGCTATGGTCAGAATGTGCTTAAGCATTCCATAGAAGTATCGCTTTTATGTGGTCTTCTTGCGTCTGAGATAGGTGCGGATGTCCGACTTGCCAAAAGGGCGGGGCTTCTTCATGATATCGGTAAGGCAGTGGATCACGAGATGGAAGGTTCGCATATTCAGCTCGGTGTTGAATTATGTAGGAAATACAAGGAATCGGCAACAGTTATCAATGCGGTTGAAGCACATCATGGAGATGTTGAGCCGCAGACTCTTATTGCGGTGTTGGTTCAGGCTGCTGATACTATTTCAGCTGCCCGCCCGGGTGCAAGAAGAGAAACATTAGAGACATATACTAACAGATTGAAGCAACTCGAAGATATTACTAATTCCTTTAAGGGAGTTGATAAATCTTTTGCTATTCAGGCAGGCCGTGAGGTTCGTATTATGGTAGTTCCTGAGCAGGTAAGTGACGCGGATATGGTATTGCTCGCAAGAGATATTTCCAAGAAGATAGAAGAGGAAATGGAGTATCCGGGCCAGATCAAGGTCAATGTGATTCGTGAGAGCCGCGTGACTGATTTTGCCAAGTAAATGATAATCAAAACCCCCATGTCGTAAGACATGGGGGTTTTGTTCAAAGATTTTATATGTGATATAATCAGTTATGATCAATAGGTTCTGGGTTTTCTGAATAAAGCAGAAAAGAGGTATACAACCAAGTGAAAGCAAGAAGTATATTTGATAAGTCTATGCATTTCCTTGTTCATAACAGTATAATATTTACAGTCGCGGTAATATGTCTGGTACATGCTATTTTATTGGTGATGATGGCGATCGTCGATGTACCGCCATTGGTTCAATTCAATATTCTTAGTGTAGTAGTTTATTTGTTCTGTGTTTTACTGTGTAAATTCGGTCATTTCATGCCGGTTTTTGTAAGTGTGGTGTTAGAAGTGTCGATTTACACGTTCATTTCTACTTACTATATTGGATTCCGCTGTGCAACTTATTGCTTCCTGTTTTCCATTGTACCGATAATCATTTATCTGGGTTGTTACTTATTCAAGGGAATTAAGCGACTATATGTTGTTCTTTTACTTGTTTTAAATTTTACAGCGTTTGTTTTTTTGTATATGAGATACGCTATGGCGCAGCCTGTTTTTGAATTAACGCCTGCTGCCAGAACGGTCATCGTTATCTTTTCATCGTTTGCAATGGTCATTGCAACAGTTTTTTACAGCGCGATATACATATATTCAAGTGAGGTTGAGATGACCAATCTTGAGCGGAAGAATAAGCAGTTATCGGCTGATGCGCAGGAAGATGAATTGACTTCTTTGCTGAACCGGAGAGGATTTTTGCCTTTGGTTGAAACATTTATGGATAATGAGCAGTCAAATCATTTTTGCATTGCTTTTTGTGATATTGACAATTTTAAACGGATCAATGATTCTTATGGTCATGATTGCGGAGATGAAGTATTAAGGCATATTACCAAGCTGATCAAAAGAGAGATGATGGGCTGTGATATATGCAGATGGGGAGGCGAGGAAATAATCATTTTTATGAAGGATTATGATCTGACTGTGGCAAAAGAAAAGATGGAGTATTTAAGAAAGTATATTGAATCAAATCCGACGGTCTTCTTTAATAAACGCATTTATGCAACGATCACCATTGGCCTTGAGGAAAACAGGGATATTTACAATGATCCGGAAGACATAATAAAGGTTGCTGATGAACGCATGTATTATGGTAAACAGCATGGTAAAAACATATTGATCTATGAGGATGCGGATGATAAGAGAGTATGATTCCGCTATATATAAATTCTTGTAGTTCCCTCAAAGTTAGTTGTCTAAATGCAGGAAAACTGTATAAGAAAACCCTTGAACTTCATTAAATTCAAGGGCTTTCAGTGTAGCGAGAGAGAGACTTGAACTCTCAACCTCCCGGGTATGAACCGGACGCTCTAGCCAGTTGAGCCATCTCGCCATATGAATATACGGACTTAGCCGCTTTGCTATTATACTAATCCTTTATAGGTATTGTCAAGAAAAATTTTATCCATTCTTTTGTTTATTTAATCAGAGCGGTATAGTATAATATATAAGAATAAACAGCGAATTCAAGCTGTTCTGAATATCTATATAATGGAGGTGTCGGCATGAGAAAGCTAATGATTACTATATCAGTCGGGATTATGTGTATAGGTCTTACCGCCTGCGAGGGTGCCGGACTTGATCCGACGGCAATACAGGATGCCACCAGATCCATTGAGGAGGTCACAGAGACCGTAAATGAGATTGAAACATATGTGGATGACATTCAGGCTTCTGTTCAGGAAGGTATTGATAATACCAATGCGGCAATGGAGTGGTATAAGACGGAAGCATGGGCAGATAATCCGTGGATAAGCACACCGATAACCGAAGATCAGGTTGAAGGCATCATAGAGGCTGGGCAGAAGGAGATCAATTCATATATTGGTGAGAATGCGGTGTATGATGTGCTGAGTGATAAAGATATTGATTTTTTTACTGATTACTTTGCTAATGAGAGCGTCAATGGTTTTCTGCTGAGTACATATGAAAAGCCGGAAGCATGCAATGTTAAGCCTGCGCTTATAAGGAACAGTTCCATTATTGAGGATCTGAGTTCTTCAGAGAAGGAGAAGAAGGGAATTTCTGAGTTTGCAGGTAAAATATCTGAAGAAAACATTGACAATATGCTTGAGTCGGTACTCGGCATAAGCAATTCCAAGCTTGATAAGCCGCTTAAGCTGTCAGGTGATGAAGAAGATGCATGGCTGTATATAGATGAGACTGCGGAATGCAGAAAGCTTATATGCAACGGCGGTTTCTACTACAATAATATATATCTGATAATGATGCGTGATGAGAAAGAGGATACTCCGTTTGCATTAACAGCCATGATAAAGCGAGATGATGGAAGTTATATGATACAGATGAATTATTGGAGTGAGGATATGGAAGAAGTCAATTGGGACGGCTCATTCCTGTATGATCTGTATGATATGATGCAGGATTCCGATCTTAGGAATATCATAAGTATTCCGGGTGTAGACGGTAACATTGCACTTGGTATTGCAGCTGCTGACATGGAAGGGTTGGGATTGTCCGGCAGAAGTATTGAAGATGCAGCGAAGCTGGTATCAGATGCCAAGGATGATGTCAAGACTTATATGCAGTCTTATAAGGGATATGATGTATATTTCAGCAATATTGACAAAGATTCTGTTGAAGATTTTGTTGTTTCGCAGATAGATATCACCTCGGGTGATTTTAAAACAGCAGAGGGTATAGGTATAGGGACGACGCTTGATAAGCTTAAGGAAACATATGGCGACGGCATTGAGGCCAGGCTTTCAGGAGGCAGGAAGCAGCTTATGTATGACAGAGGGAAGTATAACATGCTGTTCATCATAGGAAATGGCGGCAAGATAGAAGAAATGACGCTGTTTCTTAACGAAGTTGCGAAATAAAGCGTTGTAAACGTGGATTATCGGAGACAATGAGATGCGTGTTGGGATGGGTTATGATGTTCACCGGCTTGTTGAGGACAGAGAGCTTATAATCGGTGGTGTGAAGATACCTTTTGAGAAGGGATTATTAGGACATTCGGATGCGGATGTCCTATTGCATGCAATAATGGATGCGCTTCTGGGAGCGGCTTCTCTCGGGGATATAGGGAGACATTTTCCCGATACCGATGACAGATACAAGGGGGCTGACAGCCTTAAACTGCTTGAGTGCGTAGGTGACATGCTCGAGGATGATCATTATATAATAGACAATATAGATGCTACTATTATTGCACAGAGGCCCAAGATGAGTCCGTATATTGATATGATGCGGACAAATATTGCTGGAGCTCTCGGAATTGATATTTCGCAGGTTAATGTGAAGGCCACAACAGAAGAGGGACTCGGTTTCACCGGAAGTGGTGAGGGGATATCCTCTCAGGCTGTGTGTATGATAAGTTCCGTAAAAGATCTTATCAGTACGCAGGTAGGAAGTAACTGCGACACATGTCCGGGATGTCCTGTACGTAAAGACAGCCAATCATAGTTATGAGTATTATTAAAGGCATAAAAGAAGAGATCAAAATAATAAGAGAGAGAGATCCGGCAATACATTCCTCCATGGAAGTATTCCTGTATCCAAGCTTCAGGGTAATGCTTCATTACAGGCTGGCTCATAAGCTGTATCTAAAGAAGCATTATTTTCTTGCGAGATATATTTCGCAGCGCGCAGCCGTTAAGACGGGTATAGAAATCCATCCGGGAGCACAGATAGGGAGCGGATTCTTTATCGACCACGGAAGCGGGGTAATAATCGGCGAGACAACGGTAATCGGGAATAATGTGACCTTGTATCAGGGAGTGACTCTCGGTGGAACAGGTAAGGAAACGGGTAAACGTCATCCTACTTTGGAGGATAATGTGATGATATCGGCAGGTGCCAAAGTACTGGGATCGTTCACGATAGGCGCTAACAGCAAGATAGGCGCCGGATCAGTGGTGCTTGAAGAGGTTCCTCCCAACTGTACTGTTGTGGGTGTCCCTGGGCGTATAGTTAAGCGGGAAAACGAAGTCATTCCGAGAGAGAGCATGGATCAGATCGATCTTCCTGATCCTATCAAGGAAGATATTCAGAACTTACAGCGTGCCAATTCGGAACTTACGAACAGACTTCTTACGATGGAAAATGAAATAAGACAGCTTAAGAAGGATAAGGATTCGGCGAAATAAAGGATCATTATTCCGTTCAGGGAATAAAGATCAGAGGATTGCAAAAAGCAAGGAGATATAATGAAACTGTATAATTCACTTACCAAGAAGGTTGAAGATTTTAAGACAAATGAGCCCGGGAAAGTATCTATGTATACCTGCGGCCCCACGGTTTATCATTTTGCGCACATTGGAAATCTCAGAAGCTATATCTGCGAGGATGTGCTTGAAAAGCTGCTTCGTTTTGGCGGTTATGATGTTAAGCGGGTTATGAACATTACAGATGTCGGCCATCTGTCATCGGATGCGGACACCGGTGAGGATAAGATGTTAAAGGGTGCCAGGCGTGAACACAAGACGGTCATGGAAATTGCAAAGTTCTATACCGATGCTTTTTTTTCAGACTGTAACAAGCTTAATATAAAGATGCCTGATGTAGTTGAGCCGGCAACGAACTGTATTCCCGAATTTATCAATATGATCGAAGGATTGCTTGAGAAGGGCTATGCTTATAAGGCGGGAGACAATATATATTTCGATACATCCAGACTTGTGAATTATTATGTTTTCGGTAACCAGAACGAAGATGAGTTAATGGTAGGCGCAAGAGATGATGTTACAGAAGATACCAATAAACGTAATAAGAATGATTTTGTCCTGTGGTTTACCAGGTCCAAGTTCGAGGATCAGGCACTTAAGTGGGACAGCCCGTGGGGAGTTGGTTATCCGGGGTGGCATATCGAGTGTTCATGTATAAGTATGAAGCATCTTGGCGAGAAGCTTGATCTGCATTGCGGTGGTGTTGACAATATGTTCCCCCATCATACAAACGAGATAGCGCAGAGCGAGTCTTTCATAGGCCATAAGTGGTGCAATTACTGGTTCCATGTTCATCATCTCAATGATGAGACAGGAAAGATGAGCAAGAGTAAAGGTGAGTTCCTTACGGTTTCGCTGCTTGAGAAGAAGGGATATGATCCTCTTGCCTACAGACTGTTTGTTTTGCAGTCGCATTACCGTAAACCGCTTACATTTTCATTTGCGATACTTGATCAGGCAGATGCAACATATAAGAAGCTTAAGAGCCGGATAGCACCTGTAGAGGAAGAAGGAGCTGTAGATGAGGGAGCAGTAAAGGAATGGCATGATAAGTTTTTGGAAGCAGTAGGGGATGACTGCAATACTGCAATGGGTCTGACTCTGCTTTATGATGTACTAAAGTCTGAACTCAACGGTGCCACTAAGCGCAAGGTAATTGAGGATTATGACTATGTGTTATCTCTTGATCTGCTGAAGACAGAAGAAGAGGCTGGCGTTGATGAGGAGCTTAAGAAGTATGTTGAGGCTAAGATAGCAGAACGTGCTGAAGCTAAAAAGGCTAAAGATTTTGAAAAAGCAGATGCTATAAGGGATGAGCTGGCTGGTAAGGGCATCGTAATCAAGGATACCCGTGAAGGAGCAGTATGGAGCAGGGCATAGCTTCGGGTATCAGTATCCTCAATAATATTAAAGAGCAGTTCTCGCTTAAGGAAATGGATGTGAACAGTTATTCGCCACTCTCACTTGCATTTATCGGAGACAGTGTTTTTGATCTGGTAGTTAAGACTGTTATCGTGGGCAGGGCCAACTGTCCGGCCAATGTTCTGCACCGCAGGACAAGCAACATAGTCAAAGCCGAGTCTCAGTCCAGGATGGCGCAGTGGTATATAGATAATAATATACTTAGTGAAGAGGAGAATAACATATTCCGGAGGGGACGCAATGCCAAATCAGTAACTACAGCCAAGAATGCATCGATAGCAGATTATCGCAGGGCGACCGGAGTTGAGGCATTGATAGGTTACCTGTATCTTATGGGCAGGACAGACAGGCTTGTGGAACTTGTAAAACTCGGTATGGAAGCAGTCAGGACAGATGCCTGATATTATGTAAACTAATGGCACATTTTTTTTTCTGATCAGTAATTGGGGATCAGAGCATTACTCTATAAAAATTTGATCGTACAGGTGATCATATGTCATACGAAGAATCATACATAGAGGGACGTAATGCCGTTCTAGAGGCCATGCGCTCGGGAAGACCGATAGATAAGCTGTATATTTTGGATGGTTGTCAGGATGGCCCGATATCTACTATCAAACGTGAGGCAAGAAAATCGGATGCCATTATAAAGTTTGTTAACAAGGAATTTCTTGACCGTATGAGCAGCACAGGACATCATCAGGGTGTGATCGCTCAATCAGCAGCATACGAATACGCGGATGTGGAAGATATACTGGCAAAGGCTGAAGAGAAAGGTGAGGAGCCATTCATCTTCCTGCTTGATAATATAGAGGATCCGCATAATCTCGGTGCAATAATAAGAACGGCAAATCTATGCGGAGCACACGGGGTCATTATCCCAAAGAACCGGGCGGCGGGACTTACGGCAACCGTTGCCAGAACTTCTGCAGGTGCACTCAATTATACCCCGGTAGCCAGGGTAACAAATCTTGCAAGGACCATAGACGATCTTAAGGATAAGGGGCTCTGGTTTGTTTGTGCAGATATGGACGGCGTGATCATGTATGATCAGAATCTGACCGGCCCTATAGGTCTTGTTATAGGGGCAGAAGGAGAAGGAGTCAGTCGGCTTGTTAAGGAAAAGTGTGATTATACAGCTTCGATCCCTATGAAAGGGGATATAGATTCGCTGAATGCTTCTGTTGCAGCAGGAGTGATAGCGTATGAGATAGTAAGACAGAGGATGAAGAAAGCTCGTGGTGGTTTATGAATTCCGATAAATATGAAGAACTAACGGATGTTGAACTTATAATCAGAAGCCGTGAAGGTCAGAGTGATATTACTGATTATCTTATGGAGAAATACAAGGATCTTGTTAAGTCTAAGGCAAGATCCATGTTTATTCTTGGAGCTGACAATGACGATCTTATTCAGGAGGGTATGATAGGATTGTTCAAGGCAGTAAGGGATTATGATGCCGGGAGAGATGCAAGCTTCTATACATTTGCCGAATTGTGTATTTCACGTCAGATATATACTGCCGTACAGGCATCAAGAAGACAGAAGCATATTCCGCTCAATAATTATATATCTCTCTACGGCAATGTGTCGGAAAATGCGGATGACGATGAAAAGTATCTGATAGACGCTCTGCAGCCGACAGGTGACAGAAGTCCCGAGGAGCTTATCATAGACAGGGAGAATATGGACGTTCTAGAACAGAGGATAGATGAAAGTCTGAGTCCTTTTGAGAAGCAGGTACTTGATCTGTATGTAACCGGGATGTCATATGTGCAGATAGCAAGGGTTCTTGGACGTGATGAAAAATCAACTGACAATGCGCTTCAGAGGCTGAAAGCCAAGATAAGGAAGATTATATCATAAAAAGATGTTGACTATCTATAATAATAAAGATATACTATCTAAGTGCCGATTTCTGCTGCTATGGCTCAGTCGGTAGAGCGCATCCTTGGTAAGGATGAGGTCAGCAGTTCGATTCTGCTTAGCAGCACTGGGTTTCAGTGGTATTATAAAAAGTTTCCCCCTACTTTTTCCAACTACTAGGGGGATTCTTTTTTTATGGAAATATGTTAAAATTTACATGTAAAAAGATATTAACAAAATACAGGCAAAGGGAAAAATGTTGCCGATGTTTGTTTTGATTCGTATAAACTTATAGCAAAGGAGGTACTATATGGCAAAAGAAGAAAGAATTATAAATGATAATAATCCCCAAAATGAACTTTCCCTTGATGAACTGGATGAAGTATCTGGTGGCAGAATCTCAATAGCAGGCTATACTATCCTTTATGCGGCAGTAAAGCTTATTAAGAGCAAAGGCAAGGATAAGGAATATGCTATCAGAGAAATAACAGAAGGATGGAATCAAGACTGCGATTTCAAAAAATTCACAAACGGGACCGAAGATGATCTGAAGAGAGTTGTACAATTTATCAATTTAGTCTGGTGATGCAATGGGTGGTTAATAAATATGGAAAAACGTATGCCCTGCGATCATGGGTTTATCCTATGGACGCGGGGCTAATTTTTTGCATATAAGAGAGATGTCAATAGAGAATAGAATGACAAAAAAGATCCTACGAGTATGATGAGCGGATAATAGAGAAGGGTTTTATATTCGGGTGAAAATATCACTTGTTCATGCGTTCGCGACGGAACAGCATATTTGTATAAAAAAATTTCAGCCTTTGTTACAAAAACTCCGAGCTCATTATTGTGATAAAGTAACAAAAAATAATTTACCTCTTGAATTATGAAATTTAATATGCTATATTTCAAATCACGAAATGACAACAGATTTTTCGAGTCTGCTCATATTTAGATCAGTTCAAGGCTTTATACAGTATTCAGAAATGATCGCAATAATAATTTGATAACAGGACAGATCATATGCGTATTGTTGTACAGATTGGCAATATATATGCATTGGAGGAGTTTGTTTACAAGGTAAAGGACACGGTAGGTCAAGAAGAAATAAGGGATATACGGCTTCCTGCTGACAAGTTTCATCTAAAATCAGATCCGGTGATCGTACTGCTCACATCTTCGCAGGGGATCATCTTTATGGAAGACAGCTCCAATGTATATTTTCCAATAACAAACAAATCTATAGCATATAAAGACATTCTTCCCGTAAATGAAGAGCTTAAGCTTATGACCGGAGATAATGAGGAACTCAGGTTTACAGTGTACATCGGAGAAGAAACGGGAATGTGTTTTTTTAAAACAGAGAGAAGCCGCAATATATCCCTTGGAAACAGGCTTGACCAGACTATAAGTTGTGTAGATGCACCAGGTATTTCAGGTTCACATCTGCTTATAAGGCGTTCGTCCGGTGTATACAGGTTGCATGTTAAGGGAAAGGAGGGCTGTTATCTGAATAAATGTCATATTCCTTATATGGCATCAGTACCGCTAAATAAGGGTGATGTTATCAATACCGGGGAATTAAGGTTGCTGTGGCTTGATGATCACATCGGTGTTGAGAGGCTGTGTGTGAACAAGCCATGTATAGTAAGGCTGGTTCATGTAAAGGATTTAGGACAGTTGCAGATCATGAATCCACAGGGACGTTTAATGGATTTTACACCATCACCTAGAAATATCATTATTCCGGATGATACGGAGATAGAGTTGGATGCACCACCTAAAAAGCAGGAGATAAGAAACCGCCCTATATATATAATTATTGGACCGGCACTTACAATGGCGATACCTATGAGCCTTGGGTGTGGACTATATATTTATTCTTCCGCAAGTTCAGGCCTCCTGCATTCATCAATGTTTATGTATACAGGTTTGATAACTGCATTATCATCAGCTATACTGGGGGCTTTTTGGGCATATCTTAATATACGCCAGGAGAGAAGATCAGCAGCCGGTGAAGAAGCATTAAGGGTAAAGAGGTACAAAGGTTACATAGAAGACTGTAACAGGCTGATACGGGATAAATACAGGTACAATACTAATGCAATGCTAAGGAATTCCCCGTCATTAAGGGAGATATTCGGGAACAGAAATATGATCCATATCTGGAATCGAAGGGAGACGGAAGGCAAGTTGTTCAGTTACCGGCTGGGAACGGGTACTGCAGAGTTTGATGTTTGCTTAAAGATTCCTAAGGAGAGTTTTTCGTTAACAGATGACGAGCTAACTAACCTGCCGGGAATACTTAAAAAAAGATACAGCGAACTTAAGGACGTTCCTGTATGCACAGATATCGAAGCGGAGCCTTTACAATGTTTTTTAAGCGATAACAGGATGGAACTTGAACAGCTGTTTATGAATATAGTACTTCAGATTGTGGCGACGACCGGCCCGGAACTTATCAGGACTGTTTTCATGTTCACGGAAGGCGTAATCTCTAAGGATGTGATCAGGCTTATGAGGTGGCTTCCACAGGCTCGGGGTGAGGACGAGCATTATGTGTGTACAGACAGGGAGCGGGTTGATGAGGTGATGTGCGGACTGGAAGCTATGTTAAGATCCTCCCATACGGAAAGACGCAGATGGGTATTGTTTACGGATGACAGCCGCAGGATTCCGATATCCGTATATTCGGAAGACAATGTGAGCGTCCTTGTATTCGCTTCCGAATATGCATTTATTCCGGGCGATTGTACAAAGGTCATACAAAACGACGCATCTTACAGAGGCATACTGCATCTGGGCGGCAATGATTCACGAAAAGAAGTATGTTTCGATCGTATATCCGCCGGGGAAGCCCAATTATATGTAAGGAGAATAGCG
>JAFXVI010000087.1 GCA_017524595.1 Lachnospiraceae bacterium
AGCACTGATATTTGCAGGAAAAGGCAATTCATCAAGTGAACTGATCGCTCCGGACCAATCATCAGTCGTTTCAACACCTGTCGACACGACTGCTGTGACTGCAGTAAATACTGCAGTTAATAGAAATACAGCCAATTCTACAGCTGGTACTTCTGATTATGCAGAGGCCACGGTTTCACCTGAAGGGTATTTCAGCTTTTTTGCCATGGGTAATACAGCCGGTACCATGCAGCAACAGGCCCCCGAGTATGTTGAGCCTGTTACGGAACCTCAAATGACTGCAGAAGAGGTTCCCGAACCGGTAGCAGAGTATCAGGGACAGGCAACAGAGTATGAAGAGCCTGTAACGGAATATCAGGAGACAGTATCAGAGTATGAAGAGCCTGTAGCGGAATATCAGGAGACAGTATCAGAATATGAAGAGCCTGTAACGGAATATCAGGAGACAGTATCAGAATATGAAGAGCCTGTAACGGAATATCAGGAGACAGTATCAGAGTATGAAGAGCCTGTAACGGAATATCAGGAGACAGTATCAGAGTATGAAGAGCCTGTAACGGAATATCAGGAGACAGTATCAGAGTACGAGGAGCCTGTTGCGGAATATCAGGAAACAGTATCAGAATATGAACCTCCGGTTGAAGAATTTGTAGAACAGGGAGCAGAATATGCGGAGCCTGTATATGAAGAGTACACAGAACCTGAGTATGATAATACCGCACAAAATGTTGGCAGTCAGTACGCTTCAGATGAAAGCGCAGCTGAGTCATATGACAATGGGACAAAGGCTAGTTATGGGAGTGCAGCCCATGCACTTGGCTTCAGCTTCAGTAATGAATTCTTCGAGGATACTGATGTAAAAACGACAGCCCCTGTATATGAAGGGATAGCTGCGGGAACAGCTATAGAACAGGAGATGGAAGAACCGGAGTTTGATATCTTCGGCAATGAAATCCCATATGAAGAAACCATACAGCAGACAATAACTGATGATGCACATAAGCCTTACTATGCTTCGGAAGATGAGGATATAGTAGCACCCCAAGTGCCTGCTTATAAATTTGCAGGAAATTATGATTCGGATGTAGATGAGTTCAGTTTTGGTGAGAGCATGCCTGATATGTTTGAATTTGAAGGTTCAACTCCTGCAGCTGAAAGTCCTGTTAGGAAAAAGAAGGTTGTAAAGAAGGTTGTAAGGCGCGTTGTCAGGAAGGTTCAGCCTCAGGCAGATGTGCAGGAACAGCAGTCAGTAAATATTAATGCCGAATTCCTGCAGGACAAAGAACTTATGGATATCGCATCCGGATATGAAAATGCTGCGCTTGATATTTCTTCTTACGATGAAGATGATACCGATGGCATGCCGAGCCTGATAAAGGAAAATCTCCATGAGCTGGTTCAGGCAAATGTACCGGTTCCTGATATGGAGTCAAATATTAATAAAATTATATCAGCAGAAGCGGATGCCCGATACAATTATGATGTAGATAGTGATGGAGACGATGACGGGAGCAGTTCCCGTTATATTATAGAAATATAGAACCTGACGTAATTTTTTATAAATCCAATTTTATATTGCAAAAAGATTGATTATTTAATATAATTCTTTGGTAAGTTTTTTACAAGCTTCCGTGGCTCAGTTGGTAGAGCAACGCATTCGTAATGCGTAGGTCGCCGGTTCGAGTCCGGCCGGGAGCTTTAATATGTATAAGAGGACAACTATCTGTAATACACAGTTTGGTTGTCCTTATTTACTTATTATAATTACTGTGATAAAATTAAAAGATGTTTTAACTATGTGAATGAATGGAGGATGACATGGCTCAGTTATGGGGCGGGAGATTTACCAAGGAAACCGATAAGCTTGTGTACGCATTTAATGCATCTATCCTTTTTGACAGGAAGCTGTACAGACAGGATATAAGAGGAAGTAAAGTGCATGCGGATATGCTCTCAAAACAGGGTATAATCACTGAAGAAGATAATGCGCTTATTCAAAAGGGACTAGATTCGATCCTTGCTGATATCGAGAATGGAAATATAAGCATAACGGAAGAATATGAAGATATTCACAGCTTTGTGGAGGCTAATCTTATAAAGCGGATAGGTGATGCGGGAAAGAAGCTTCATACCGGAAGGAGCAGGAATGACCAGGTGGCTCTTGACATGAGGATGTATGCAAGGGAAGAAGTAGCTGAAACAAGAGCACAGGTGTATAAGCTGCTTGAAACACTGATGGCAATTATGGAAAAGAATATCGATACATATATGCCGGGCTTTACTCATCTCCAGAAGGCTCAGCCGGTAACACTGGCTCATCACGTCGGAGCATATTTTGAGATGTTTAAGCGTGATCTTTTAAGGCTTGACGATATATATGACAGAATGAATTACTGTCCGCTGGGGGCCGGAGCGTTGGCAGGGACCACATATCCTCTGGACAGGGAATATACTGCCAAAGAGCTTGGTTTTTTCGGCCCGACTCTTAACAGTATGGACTCGGTATCAGACAGGGATTATTTAATAGAATTTTTGTCTGCAGCTTCGATCATAATGATGCATTTGAGCCGTTTCTGCGAGGAAATGATCATATGGAACTCAAATGAATATCGTTATATAGAGATAGATGATGCGTATTCCACCGGAAGCAGCATTATGCCGCAGAAAAAAAATCCGGATATAGCAGAGCTTATAAGGGGCAAGACAGGACGTGTATATGGAGCGCTGACATCGCTGCTTACAACAATGAAGGGTATCCCCCTTGCATACGACAAGGATATGCAGGAGGATAAGGAGCCTGTGTTTGACGCGGTCGATACCGTGAAGGGCTGCCTTTCACTGTTTAATGGTATGATAAGTACGGTAAAGTTCAACAGGGAGATAATGGCTATAAGCGCGATGAACGGGTTTACCAATGCTACTGATGCCGCTGATTATCTGGTGCTCAAGGGCGTTCCTTTCAGGGATGCACACGGCATAACAGGAAAGCTTGTTCTGTACTGTATTGATAAGGATAAGTCAATAGACGAGCTTTCACTGGATGAGCTTAGAAGTATCTGTCCCGAGTTTGATGAAGATATTTATGATTGCATAAGCCTGAAGACATGTGTTGAGAAGAGGATCACACAAGGGGCGCCGGGAAGGGATGCCATGAATAATACGATCAGGATCAATAAGGAGTTCTTAAGTAAGAACCGTAAAGATAATGTTTAGATAAGAGAGGAGAGATTAAGATGAGCGAGAAATTAAAGGTAGGTATATTGGGCGGAACCGGTATGGTAGGACAGAGGTTCATTTCACTTCTTGAAAACCATCCGTGGTTTGAGGTTGTGACCATTGCTGCAAGTCCAAGGAGCGCTGGGAAGCGTTACGAGGACGCTGTAGGAGACAGGTGGAAGATGACTACACCGATGCCAAAGGCAGTTAAGGATATCGTGGTAATGAATGTAAATGAAGTTGACAGAGTGGCTTCCACGGTTGATTTTGTATTCAGTGCAGTTGATATGACAAAGGATGAGATAAGGGCTATAGAGGAGGAGTATGCGAAGACGGAAACTCCTGTAGTTTCAAATAACAGTGCTCACAGATGGACACCTGATGTTCCGATGATCATCCCTGAGATAAACCCCGAGCATGCACAGATAATCGAGGCGCAGAAGAAGAGGCTGGGTACTAAAAGAGGTTTTATAGCCGTTAAGCCTAACTGTTCAATACAGAGCTATGCTCCTCTATTGGCTGCATGGAAAGAATTTGAGCCTGTTAAGGTGGTTGCTTCAACATATCAGGCTATTTCAGGAGCAGGAAAGACATTTAAAGACTGGCCTGAAATGGAAGGTAACATCATTCCTTACATAGGCGGAGAAGAAGAGAAAAGCGAACAGGAACCGCTCAAAATACTTGGCAAAATTGTAAACGGGACCATCGAGAAGGCACAGGCGCCGCTTATTACGACACAGTGCATAAGAGTTCCTGTATTAAACGGACATACTGCTTCAGTTTTTATCAGTTTTAATAAGAAACCGACTAAAGAACAGCTTATTGAGAAGATGGTAAACTTTAAGGGAGAACCTCAGGAGCTTGAGTTGCCCAGCGCCCCCAAGCAGTTCATCCAGTATCTTGAAGATGATAACAGACCTCAGGTTACTTTGGATGTTGATTATGAAAACGGGATGGGAGTATCGATAGGAAGATTAAGAGAAGATACGCTGTTTGACTACAAGTTCGTCGGCCTGTCTCATAACACTGTCAGAGGCGCTGCGGGCGGTGCTGTATTATGTGCTGAACTTCTTAAGGCAAAGGGGTACATTCAGGCAAAGTAATATACAGGAGAGGATGAAATGTCATTTAAGCGCAGTACTGAGTTGAAGACTCTGAACAATTATTATAACCGGGATGACAATCAGATAGTGGTTCTGTACGGAGACAGGTTCAGCGGTAAAATGCCTCTGCTTAAAGATTTTTTAAAAGGCAAGGATTTCTTTTACTATATGGCAAGAGCGTGTTCGGAGGATGAACAGCTTAAGCTGTGGCATGATGAATTAAAGGATGAACTTCCCAAAGATTCAGAGATAAAGGAAGGATATCAGGGCATTATCGCCGCTATGATGGAACAGCCTGTCAAAGACGGCAAGAGGATCATTGTTATAGATGAGTTTCACAATATTATAAAGTCAGGAAATGACTTTATGGAAGCCGTTGTCCATGGCGCCCATAATAAATGGAGCCGTCAGCCTGTGATGTTTTTACTGTGTTCGTCTTCTGTATACTGGGTAGAGAGCCAGATGGTAGATAAACTCAAAGAACTGGCTTTTGAAATATCGGGACTGTTAAGGCTTAATGATCTTAAATTTCTTGAGTTTACAAGACATTTTAAAAATTACGGTCTCCAAAACAGCGTGGAGGCTTACGCCGTGCTGGGCGGAAGCCCCATGCTGTGGGAGCTGTGGGATGATTCGTTTTCTGTAAGCGATAATATATGCAGGCTTATTTTACGAGAAGGAGCTCCGCTTAATGATTATGGTAAACGCATCCTTCCTTCTGAACTGAGGGAACATCAGGTATATAATACTATCCTTGCTACATTGGCTCAGGGAAAGAATAAGCTGAATGATATATACAAGTATACGGGCTTTTCAAGAGCCAAGATTTCCGTGTATATGAAGAATCTCATTGAACTGGAGATAGTTGCCAAGATTGACTCGGTAAATACGGCGGGACATGAGAATGTACAGAAGGGCATTTACAGGATAGTGAATCCCTTTACACGTTTTTGGTATAAATATGTCTTCAGATATTATTCGAGGCTTGCTTTTATGAGCCCGGAGAAATTCTATGCAAAATACATTGCACCGACTTTTAAATCCTATACCGCTTACTGTTTTACGGACGTCTGTGCAGAATATCTGGATATACTGAATCAGATGGATAAGTTGAGTTTTCGGTATAATCAGAGAGGGGTATGGGTAGGAAAGGTCGGCACCATCGATACCGTTGCCATGGATGATGATGGAAGAACGCTGGTTGCGCTATGCAACTGGGAGAATCCTACCATGAACTATGCGGATTATGAATGGCTTATGTTCTGTGTTAAGCAGGCTAAGCTTAATGTGAATGATGTTTATCTGTTTTCAGCCGGAGATTTTGATCTCGAGCTGAAGCAGGAGGATATGATAAACGATCATCTTACGCTTATCGATGGTTCGCAGATATAGTCAAGAGGTGTTATTTGGGAAAGAAGCTTATAATAACCGAGAAGCCTTCAGTGGCGCGTGATTTTGCACGCGTATTGAATGTTAAGGGCAGCCGGGACGGATATATAGAAAATGATGAATATGTGATCTCATGGTGCGTAGGACATTTGGTGAGCATGCTTTATCCGGAAGACTACGATATGAAATACAAATCATGGAAGCTTGAGGATCTGCCTTTTTTGCCAAGAGAATACAAATATGGTGTTATTAAATCTGTATCCAAACAATATAACGTAGTAAACAGCCTGCTGCATCGCGAAGATGTCGATACAGTTTACTGGGCAGGCGATTCCGGGAAGGAAGGACAGACCATTGAAGAGAATATCCGCAATTTTGGCGGTGTCAGAGAGGGAATGACAGAACTTAGAGTGTGGATAGACTCCCAGACTGACGACGAAATACGAAAAGGGATAAGAGAAGCAAAGGCGATGAGTGAGTATGCTAATCTCGGGAAGTCGGGAATTATGCGCACTATCGAAGACTATGCTCTTGGGATCAATTTTTCGCGAGTGCTGTCGGTAAAATATGGACGTATGGTAAATAATGCGGCAAATACAAAAAAATATGCCGCGATAGCTGTCGGGCGAGTAATGACCTGCGTTCTGGGAATGGTGGTATATAGAGAGCGTGAAATACGTGATTTTACTGAGACTCCGTTTTACCGCGTGATAGGAAATCTTACGGAAGAGAAGATACCGGCTGAGTGGAAAGCATTGGAAGAATCACGCTATATGAACAGTCCGCTGTTGTATAAAGAGAATGGATTTAAAAAACGTGAAGACGCAGATGAGCTTATACGGGAATTATCAGGGAAGAATGCGGTTGTAGAGTCAATAGAAAAGAGTACATCAAAGAAGAAGGCTCCGCTGCTTTTCAATATTACAGAGCTGTCGGCCGAGTGTGCCAAACGGTTTAAGATATCACCGGACCAGACTCTGCAGATAGCTCAGGATCTTTATGAGCGTAAGCTTACAACTTATCCAAGAACCGATGCAAGGGTACTGACGAGCGCAGTTGCCAAGGAGATATATAAGAATCTTAACGGTCTGAGATCTTATGAACCTACATCGGTTTTTGTAAATAACATAATAGATAACAAGCTATATACGGGATTAAATAAGACACAGTATGTCAAGGATGAAGATGTAACTGATCATTATGCCATTATACCAACAGGACAGGTACGTGAACTTGCCGGTATGACTGATATTCAGAAAAAAGTGTTTGATGTAATAGTAAGACGTTTTCTGAGCATTTTCTATCCGCCTGCCGAGTATCTGAGCGTAAAGCTTACTGTCAAGATCGATAAAGAACGACTGTTTTCTTCATCTAAGGTTCTTAAGAAAAAAGGATATATGGAGATAGCCGGGGTATCAAAGTCAAAGGATGATGAGGAGAACGAAATTTCTGAAGACAGCAAGAAAAAGATACTAAAATTTGTAGAGACGTTAAAAAAAGGTGATGAAATAACAGTTGATTCATTTGAGATAAAAGAGGGTAAAACATCACCGCCTAAACGTTATAATTCGGGAACAATGATGTTGGCGATGGAAAATGCCGGCAATCTGATCGAGGATGAGGAGCTGCGCCAGCAGATAAAGAAAACCGGTATAGGTACATCTGCGACCAGGGGCCAGATAATTAAGAAACTTGTTGATATAGGCTATCTTAATGAGAACAAAAAGACTCTTATACTTACGCCGTCAAAACTCGGTGAGATGATATTTGAAGTGGTTGATATGTCGGTTCCGACATTATTGAATCCGGAAATGACAGCTAATTGGGAAAGAGGGCTTGAGGGGATCATAAACGGGAGTGTGGATGCGCTTGAATATAGGGAAAAGCTGGAGGATTATATACGGCGCGAGACCGGCCGTATGATCAATAGCGATATGGAAAATGATCTTGCGGGAAGGCTTGATCCCTTTACTGACGGAAAAATCAAAGTGTTTGGAACATCTAAGAGACTTGGACTTAAGTGCCCGAGATGTGGGGGTGAACTTACTACCACATCGTTTGGATATGGATGCTGCAATTACCGGAACAATGATAACAAGTGCAATTTTACTGTTGGAAGGATTGCAGGGCTTGATATTTCCGAAAATGACTTTGCTCAACTGGTAACAGATGGCAGGACGAGAATAATAAAAGGCTTTACAAGTTCCAGGGGAAATAAGTTCAGCGCTGTCTTAAAGCTAAACAGAGAAGAAAACGGGGATGTTAAGGCTGTTTTTGATTTTGACGCCAATGCAGATTATGAACCTGTAGAGATAGAAGGGTTAAGATGTCCAATGTGCGGCTCAAAGATAATGAGAAACAGGGCAGGCGGCTATGAATGTGAGAACTATACAAGGGATGACGATATGAAGTGCAGGTTCAACATAGATACTGTAATGAAACATAAGGTCACGGAAACAGAACTGAGATCACTCGTAAATAATGGAATAACAGATGTTATAAATAATCTTATTGCTAGAAATAATGTCCGGTTCAGTGCAAAGCTTAAGCTTAACAGAGATGAGTCGGGAAGTATTACCGGGATAGGAATTGAAAGGATATAAAAAAATCAGAAAATCATAATACATTGTACGAAATTTATGATACAATAAATATTGATAAATTGTGAAATGACATATGACTACCAGAGAATTCAGACAATTATGTGAAAATATAGTATTTTTGGACGGAGCTACGGGTTCCAATCTGATCAAACGAGGAATGCCCAAGGGCGTCTGTCCGGAAACATGGATCCTTGATAATAAGGAAGTATTAACAGGACTTCAGCTTGAATATTTTGAAGCAGGGACGAATATAGTGCTTGCTCCTACCTTTACAGCCAACAGACTTAAGTTATCAGATTACGGACTTCAGGACAGGATTGGGGATATCAATCGCGAACTTGTAAAGGTATCTGTTAATGCAAGAGACAGATTTTTAGACTTGCATCCGGATTCCAGAGTATATGTTGCAGCCGATCTAACAATGACCGGCAGGCAGCTAAGACCCATGGGTACATTGGATTTCGAGGAGCTTATAAATATATACAAGGAGCAGCTTGAATATATAGTTCCTGCCGGAGTTGATGTGATCATAATTGAGACGATGACATCGCTTCAGGAGACAAGAGCAGCTCTTATAGCTTCGCGTGAAACGTGTGATCTTCCGGTACTCTGTTCACTTACATTTGAAGATAATGGGAGAACACTGTTTGGAACGGACGGTATGACTGCGGTTTCGGTTCTTGGCAGTCTGGGTGCAGCTGCTGTGGGTACCAACTGTTCTGTCGGTCCGGACAAGATGCTTAGTGTTATAAAGTCCATGGCTTATCTTGCAGACATACCGTTGATCGCAAAGCCTAATGCGGGGATGCCTTCGCTTGATGAAGAAGGTAATACCGTCTATGGTGTGGGACCGGATGACTTTGCAGCACAGATGATACCGCTTATTGAGGCGGGAGCATCTATAGTCGGCGGGTGTTGTGGTACAACTCCGGAGCATATAAGAAGGCTTAAGGAGAGAGTTGGTGATATGAAGCCGGTTCGGCTTGAACATGATGCCGATATCCGTTTTCTGTCTTCCGAGAAAAATACCATATGTTTCGGACTTGATTCGAAGTTTATGATCGCAGGCGAGCGTATAAATCCTACAGGGAAGAAGAAACTGCAGGAAGAGCTCAGAGCCGGTTCATTTGAAATGATCCATGATCTGGCTGTTTCACAGGAAGAAAACGGCGCATCACTGCTTGATATAAACGTTGGAATGAGCGGCATTGATGAACTGAAAACAATGCTGTCGGCTATAGAAGAAGTGACAACGCATGTATCACTGCCTCTTGTTATTGATTCAAGCCGTATAGATGTAATAGAACAAGCACTGAGGCGTTATCCCGGAAGAGCACTTATCAACTCTATATCTTTCGAGAAGGTTAAATATGATAATCTGCTTCCGATAGCGGCCAGATACGGGGCTATGTTCATATTGCTACCACTTTCTGATGAGGGACTTCCCAAGTCTCTTGATGAGAAAAAGGTAATAATAGATAAGATACTAAACCGAGCGGATGAACTTGGAATACCAAGAAATAATATTATCGTTGACGGACTTGTCACAACAGTCGGAGCCAATAAGAATGCGGCGACAGAGACACTTGAAACTATAAGCTATTGCAAGGAAGAGCTGCATCTGCCGACAATAGTCGGTTTATCTAATATATCATTCGGACTACCTGAAAGGATCAATGTCAATTCGGCTTTTTTGAATCTGGCTATTCAGAACGGGCTTACCATGGCCATATCCAATCCTTCGCAGCACCAGCTTGTAGCGGGGGCTCTTGCGACGGATATGCTGCTTAATAAGGAAGGTGCTGATTTAAGATATATTGAATATATCAACAGGCTTAAGGACATGTATCCCGATATGGCGCCGATGGGCAGTATAAGCTTAAGAGCCGATGATACAATGAAGTCACCGGAAAAGCTTAAGAGTGCATCACCTGAAAAACAGGAAGATGATGAACACAGGGCCGACAATGTTAAAAAGGCCGTGCTTTCAGGAAATAAAAGTAATATAATAGAGTATACAAAACAGGATATGGTCAGGGGAAGGACTGCAGGAGAGATATTAAACGGCAGTCTGCTGCCGGCTATAAATGAGGTCGGCAGGCTGTTTGAAACGGGAAGATACTTTCTTCCGCAGCTTATAGCAAGCGCAGAAGCCATGAGGCTGTCTATTGAGTATCTTGAGCCTTATCTTAAGGAAGATGCCGGAAATGCCTATACAGCCAGGATAGTTATAGCAACGGTTAAGGGAGATATACATGATATCGGCAAGAATCTTGTGGCCCTGATGCTTAAGAATTACGGATTCGAGGTATATGATCTGGGTAAGGATGTCTCAAGGGAGGACATAATTGCAAAGGCTAAAGAAGTTGATGCCGATATCATAGCATTGTCTGCACTTATGACAACAACGATGCAGGAAATGCGAGAAGTTATCAAATATGCCAGAAACCAAGGGGTACGCGCAAGGATAATCGTAGGGGGAGCAGTCATCACGCAGGATTATGCTGATGAGATAGAAGCATCCGGTTATTCCAAGGATGCACAGGAAGCTGTAAAGCTTGCTACTAGGCTCATAGAAGCCTATGGTTCCAAGTGACTATTAATTAACAATAGTTAATAATATGTAGCAAAGGAGAAGGGTTATGGCGAAGAGAAAGAAATTGGCTCTGCTTGCCGATGCCAAGCTTCAGAAAAGAATGAAAAAAGAAGCGGCATTGCAGGAAGAAGCGGTCGGAAAGGCCAAGGCCGTAAGGAAAGCTGAAGAAGCGTCTAAGGCCGCCCGGGATGCTGCTTTTGAAGCAAGAAATAATAAGGCTGCACCGGATATTGTGGTCGATACCGGAGGAGGAACTCCGGAGAATGTTGCAAAAGCAACATCAGCAGTAATCGTGAAGAATATAACAAGTGGAACAGCCGATATTAAAGAGGCAGTTAAGGAGGTTATCGTGAATAATAGTACAGAAAGCAGCAGAATAGTAGAATTACTTGAGAACAATAATAAGAAGTTAACAAAGAAACAGCGCAAGGATAATGATGCAGAGATCATCAATTCAATGCAGAATGATGATATGAAGGTTCTTGCCGCATTACTGATGCAGATGAGAGATAAGGATGATCGCAAGCTCACTTATACCAAGGTTCAGGTTGGTTTTGCAACTTTCACATCAATACTTGCCCTTCTCATTGCTGTATTTGTCGGGATAGCCGTACTCAGTATCCTTCCAAAGATAGATGATATCATAGTTCAAGCCAATAACCTTATAGCACAGACCAATACTACGATTGTTGAAGCAAATCAGGCGATATCTCAGGCTAATGACATACTTAACGATGTTCAGCCTGTTGTTGACAATCTCAATACAGTAACAAATGATCTTGCAAGTGCCGATATTACAGGAATGCTTGAAGATGTGGATTCCCTGGTTGTATCCAGTGAAAAGAATATGGCGGAAGCTCTTCAGACCATTACAGATATAGATATACAATCACTTAATGATGCGATAGCTGATCTGAGTGCGATAGTAGCTCCCTTGTCATCGATGTTCAGAAGATAGGGATCGCAGGAAATAAATACAGGAAGGTTTATTATGTTAGGTGCAGATGCAATGGCAAGATGCCTTAAGGAAGAAAATGTCGGGGTAGTGTTTGGCTACCCCGGCGTAGCTATTTGCCCATTCTTTAACAGCATGTTGTCAGTTGATATTGAGAGGGTACTTGTAAGGACTGAACAGAATGCAGCACATATGGCGAGTGGTTATGCCAGGATATCAGGCAAAGTGGGTGTGTGTGTGGCAACTTCGGGTCCTGGAGCAACCAATCTCATAACCGGTATAGCTACGGCTTATGCAGATTCAATACCGATAGTATGTATTACAGGACAGGTGGATTCGGGACAGCTTGGTTCCGATGTATTCCAGGAAGCTGATATAACAGGTGCAGTAGAGTCATTTGTAAAATACAGTTATCTTGTCAAGAATGTAGAGGATATACCAAGGATATTCAGGGAAGCTTTTCATATAGCATCGACGGGCCGCAGAGGACCCGTGCTGATCGATGTACCCATTGATATCCAAAATGCAGTCATATCAAGATTTGTATATCCGGCAGAGGTTAATCTAAGGACATATAAGCCTACGGTCAAAGGTCATACGGAACAGATAAAAAAGGTCATTAAAGCGATTACGGGTTCAAAACGGCCGATAATATGTGTTGGTGGTGGAGTGCATTTGAGTGATGCCACATATGAGGTCCGTAATTTTGCACATAAATACGGGATACCGGTAGTTTCGACGCTTATGGGACTTAGTGTGATGCCTACCAATGATCCGCTGTATTTCGGAATGGTAGGAAATAACGGTAAACCGTATGCCAATAAGGCTATGAATGAATCGGATCTTATCATCATGATCGGAGCCCGTGTTGCAGACAGGGCGATATCACAGCCGGATCTTATCATGGATAATACAGTACTTGTACATATAGATGTTGACCCGGCCGAGATAGGTAAGAATGTCGGTCCGCATATTCCGCTTGTTGGAGATATCAAGGCAATATTTGAGGAGATAAACAAGTATGATGCGGAGTGTAACTGTGCGGATTGGGTTGAAACACTTAACGGTTACAAAGCGGATGCTCCACAGAGAAAGAAACCGCGTGCGGAATATGTTGATCCTGCCGTGTTCATCACTATGTTGTCTGAGAAACTTAACGATGACGCAATTTACGTTGCGGATGTTGGGCAGAATCAGATGTGGTCATGCGGATATCATATAGTAAAGAACGGTCGATTCCTTACCTCAGGCGGAATGGGGACAATGGGTTACTCAATACCTGCCGCGATAGGAGCAAGGGCGGCTGAACCCCAAAGGCAGATTGTAGCTGTATGCGGTGACGGCTCTTTCCAAATGTCAATGATGGAGCTTGCTACTATGCAGCAGCATGGGCTTCCTGTAAAGATAATCATTTTCCATAACGGTTATCTGGGGCTCGTAAGGGAATATCAGTACCATGTTTATAAGGGGCATTATTCAGTAGTGGATCTGTCCGGTTCGCCTGATTTCGGTAAGCTTTCCGAAGCTTACGGAATTCCTTTCTATAAGCTTAAGAATATGGAGGGGGCTTCAAAAGTTTTGGACGATTTCTTAAGCTGCAAGGATCCAGCACTTATGGAAGTTATGATAGATCCTATGGATGTTGTAAAGTGAGAAACCATTTAAGGTAGTGTGAAGTATGAAAAGATTATATTCTGTCCTTGTTGAAAACAGATCGGGTGTTTTGATGAAAGTTGCAGGTCTGTTCTCGAGGCGTATGTTTAATATTGATTCTCTTGCAGTGGGAGAAACTGATGATCCGAATGTCAGTTGTATCACAATTGTATCATCCGGAGAGAAGAATACTCTTGAGCAGATAGAGAAGCAGCTCAATAAGAAGATTGATGTTATTAAGATAAAGACCTTCAATGAGGAGGAAAGTGTCAGTCGTGAGCTGATTCTTGTGAAGGTTAAATATAATAAGAGCACCCGCAGGGAGATCATGGAGATATGCGAGATATTGGGAGCGTCAATAGTTGATATGTCCAAGAACCTTCTTACCATACAGCTGTGTGATACGCCCGAAAGGACTAAGCTCCTTATTCAGATGCTCGCATCCATCAGCATTGTAGAGGTGGCGCGAACCGGCGTACTTGCGCTTCAAAAGTGCAGTCTAAGTGATTGACATATGACTTTAGTATGCTACAATGGGAAAAGTGATTGAAAAGGCGGGTATTATTATGCAGAAAAAGGTATTCCAGTTACTTGTTGATAACACATCAGGTGTATTAAGCCGCATATCAGGACTGTTCAGCCGCAGGGGATACAATATTGAAAGTATCACCGCAGGTACTACATCAAATCCTGAGTATACAAGAATAACGATCGTTGCTTCAGGAGATGAGGCAATCCTTGAACAGATTGAGAAGCAGGTAGGGAAGCTTATTGATGTTCGGGAGATAAGGGAACTTAAGCCGGATTCTTCAGTGTACAGGGAACTTATTCTTATCAAAGTCAGGGCTACCGATGTTCAGCGTCAGTCGATCGTATCAGTTTCAGATATTTTCAGGGCCAAAATAATAGATGTAGATATTGATTCGATGATAATAGAGCTTACGGGAAGCCAGAGCAAGATAGATGCTTTCCTTAATCTTCTGCATGATTATGAGATCCTGGAAATTGCCAGGACAGGAATCGCAGGACTCAGAAGGGGTTCCGAAGGAGTTATCGGTACTGATCGATAATTGCTGCGGATATGCCTTATGGTTATATAAATATTTTACATAAGATCTCAGGAGGAAACAGTAATGGCAAAGATTTATTATGAAGAAGACTGTAATCTGGCGGAGCTTGAAGGCAAGACCATAGCGGTTATAGGTTATGGAAGCCAGGGACATGCGCATGCATTAAATGCCAAGGAGTCAGGATGCAATGTCATTATCGGTCTTTACGAAGGCTCAAAGTCATGGGACAAGGCAGTTAAGCAGGGTTTTGAAGTGTATACGGCAGCTGAGGCAGCCAAGAAGGCCGACATAATCATGATTCTCATAAATGATGAGAAGCAGGCCGATATGTACAAGAAGGATATAGAGCCCAATCTTGAGGCAGGTAATATGCTGATGTTTGCACATGGTTTTAATATCCATTTCGGTTGTATCGTTCCGCCAAAGGATATAGATGTTACGATGATAGCGCCCAAGGGACCGGGACATACAGTTCGTTCCGAGTATCAGGCAGGGAAGGGTGTTCCGTGTCTGGTAGCCGTTGAGCAGGATGCAACAGGGAAGGCGCTTGATATGGCCCTTGCATATGCTCTTGCTATCGGCGGTGCAAGAGCCGGGGTTTTGGAGACCACTTTCAGAACAGAGACTGAAACTGATCTGTTTGGTGAGCAGGCAGTGCTTTGCGGTGGTGTGTGTGCACTTATGCAAGCAGGTTTTGAAACACTGGTTGAGGCAGGATATGATGAAAGAAATGCATACTTTGAATGTATACATGAGATGAAGCTCATTGTAGATCTTATCTATCAGTCCGGGTTTGCCGGAATGAGATATTCAATTTCAAATACCGCTGAGTATGGTGACTATATAACAGGTCCTAAGCTTATAACCGAAGAAACCAAGAAGACAATGAAGAAGATCCTTTCCGATATTCAGGATGGCTCATTTGCAAAACAGTTCCTGCTTGATATGTCTCCGGCAGGACGTCAGGTACATTTTAAGGCAATGAGGAAGCTGGCTGCCGAACATCCTTCTGAAAAGGTTGGAGAAGAGATACGTAAGCTCTACAGCTGGAATAATGAAGAGGATAAGCTTATAAATAACTAATCCTTGCATTTATCATATGATTATGGTAAACTACCGTATGTTGTTTTAAGTTAAGTAGACGGTCCGCTGCGTGTTACCCTTAATGGTCAGGTATGAACGTCAGGTATTAAAGGAGGTTCGTGATGAACGACATTATTAAAAACATCGAAGCTGAACAGATGAAGGAAAGCGTTCCGAAGTTCAACGTTGGTGATACCGTTAAGGTATATGCCAAGATCAAAGAAGGTAACAGAGAAAGGATTCAGGTCTTTGAGGGTACTGTTCTTAAGAGACAGGGTGGAAGTAACCGTGAGACGTTCACCGTAAGGAAGAATTCAAACGGCGTAGGCGTAGAGAAGACATGGCCCCTTCATTCACCTTTTGTTGAGAAGATTGAAGTGGTCAGACGCGGTAAGGTTAGAAGGGCTAAACTGTTCTACTTAAGGGATCGTGTCGGTAAGGCCGCTAAGGTTAAAGAAGTAGTTAAATAGTCTGCGAATGACTTTAAGGGGCAAATACGTTGGTATTTGCCCCTTTTGGTGTATTTATATGAGAAAAAAGAGAGATCTTGGAACTATTGACCTTGATTATAAAGGCAAGAAAGAAAAAAAGATAAACATGGCGTTTCTGTACAACATTCTGTCATGGATATTCAGTATAGCAGCAGCTGTTTTTCTTGGGATAATGACCGTGAATTTTGTTGGTACGAGTACTATTGTTATCGGAAATTCCATGGAACCCGCATTGTTTAACGGAGAAGAGGTACTGTTGAACAAGATAATATACCAGTTTTCGGTGCCTGAGCGAGGGGATATTATTGCGTTTCATCCAAACGGTGATGAAAATACCCACTTGTATGTTAAACGCATAGTAGGACTTCCGGGAGAGACCATACAGATAAAGCAGGGTTCTGTATATATTAACGGAGAGATGCATGCCATGGATACAGAGACCAATGATCCGGGTATCGCAGCCGAGCTCATACAGCTCGGCGATGACGATTATTTTGTGATGGGTGATAACAGGGAGAACAGCGAAGACAGCAGGAGTGCAAATATTGGTAATGTGGCACGAGAAATGATTGTCGGTAAGGTATGGTACCACATGAAATATGAAGATACAAGAATGGGCAGGGTAGAATAATGACTTATCAGTGGTTTCCGGGACATATGACCAAGGCTTTCAGGATGATGCAGGAGGATATAAAGTTAATTGACCTGATCATAGAGATCGTGGATGCAAGAATTCCGTTTTCCGGAAGGAATCCTGATATAGATAAGCTTGGTCAGGGAAAATCGAGACTTATCATACTTAATAAAGCTGATCTTGCAGATGAAGTCATAAACAAAGATTGGAGCAGGTATTTTACAGATAAGGGTATCAATTCCGTGATGCTTGATTCCCGTAAAAAGAATGGTATGTCAAGAGTGGATTCCGCAATCAGTGAGGCATGCGCGGAGAAGATAGAGCGTGACAGGAAGCGGGGTATTAAAAGACCGGTGCGTGCAATGGTTGTTGGGATACCTAATGCAGGAAAGTCAACCTTTATCAATTCTCTTGCAGGCAGAGCAGCTGCAAAAACCGGAAACAAGCCGGGAGTTACAAAAGGAAAACAGTGGATACGTCTGAATAAAAGCGTGGAGCTTCTGGATACCCCCGGAGTTTTATGGCCTAAGTTTGAAGACCAGGAGATTGGGAAAAAGCTGGCTTTTATCGGATCAATAAATGATGAGATCATAAATATAGAAGAGCTGGCTTGTGAGCTGATCACGTATCTTACAGATGAAATGAATGGTTATTCCGATGTGATTTCTGCAAGATATGGTGTAGATGAAGATAAGAAGGGGCATGAAATACTTGTTGATATTGCGGTTGAAAGAAAATGCATCATAAAGGGCGGTGAACCTGATCTTAACAGAGCTGCCAAGCTGCTCCTCGATGATTTCCGTTCCGGTAAACTCGGAAGGATATCGCTGGAAAGACCGTAGCATGTATATTTCAGAAGCGCAAATATCATTATGTTCATTTCATGCACACGGGAGATTACTAAAGGAGAGGTTTGAGAATGGAAATAAAAACAGCTGAAATAAAGCTTGAACTTGAAAATACAAATATTTCAAACTTATCAACTTTTATATCGAAATATTCATGCGATCCGCGTGCAAGTGTACAGGCTTTGGTTAAGAAAGCAGAGAAATCTCTCGATAAATATTATGCAGAGCTTGAGCGTATAGAAAAGCTTAAGGAGTATGAACGAAAATATAGTGAATATCAGTATATATGCGGCATTGACGAGGTCGGAAGGGGTCCTCTTGCCGGTCCTGTTGTGGCAGGAGCAGTAATATTGCCGAAGGATTGTTGCATTTTATATGTTAATGATTCCAAGAAATTGTCCGAAACAAAAAGAGAAGAGTTATATGATGAGATCATGGACAAAGCTGTTTCAGTCGGACTGGGATTTGTTAATAATGACCGGATTGATGAGATAAATATCCTGCAGGCGACATATGAAGCTATGAGACAGGCAATAAGCAAGCTTTC
>JAFXVI010000088.1 GCA_017524595.1 Lachnospiraceae bacterium
CCTGGAATTATACTGGACATATGGTCTCCTTTCCGGGAACAAGGAGTATCAGAAAGAATTATAGAACGAAATGGAATTTCTGTAAGACTGAATTCTATTTCAAGAATACAAGAGTGGAATTTAGTATTACATTCGAAAAATTGATCATTTATTACGGAATGAGGTTAAGAATCCCCTGTTTTTGTTCGATATATTTTGAAATAGGGAGATAATATAGAAAAAGTAATAAAGAAGTAATAAAGAAAGAAGAGGAAGAATTAACTGATGGGCTTTGAATTAATGGCGTCGATGATGTGTGCCGATTACAGTGATCTTGGAGGGGAAGTCAGGGCCTTGGATAAGGGTGGAATAGACTCCTTTCATATAGATATAATGGACGGAAGATATGTCCAGAATTTTGCCATGTCTTTAAATGATCTTAAGTGTATCAGGTCTATCACGGATAAACCGCTTGATGTGCATCTGATGGTTGAACATCCGCTCAATACCATCCATCTGTTTACAGCCAATCTGCATAAGGGCGATATCATATACATTCATCCGGAAGCCGAATACCATCCGTCAACAACCCTGCAGAGGATAATAGATGCCGGGATGATACCCGGTATTGCAATAAACCCCGGTACCAGTATAGAAAATGTAAGGATGCTGCTCAGAATAGTAAAGAAGGTACTTGTAATGTCTGTTAATCCCGGTAATGCGGCCCAAATGTTCCTGCCTTATGTCCGTGAGAAATATGATCAGCTGTTGGAGCTTAGGGGTGGTATGGATTTTGATATTTACTGGGACGGAGCCTGTGGAGCGGATAAGATAAAAGAATTCGCACCGTTGGGAGTTAAGGGATTTGTGCTTGGGACTACTCTGCTATTTGGCAAGGGCAGGGATTATGGGGAAACGTTACGGCAGATAAGAGGGATGATATGAGAATATTTCCTTGTGTAAGGTATGTTTTAATGATATAATCCAGTTAGTTTATGCAGATGCGGTCGTATGATGATCGCATTTAGAAAATACAATATAAGAAAGGGTGAATCAAATGGCATTA
Source organism: Lachnospiraceae bacterium (assembly GCA_017524595.1). Lineage (GTDB taxonomy): Bacteria > Bacillota > Clostridia > Lachnospirales > Lachnospiraceae > UBA2868. The sequence continues at coordinate 1,046 of JAFXVI010000088.1, forward strand.
GTTACTACTACCGAGATGTTTAAGAAGGCTTATGACGGCGGTTATGCTATCGGTGCTTTCAATGTTAACAACATGGAGATCGTTCAGGGTATCACTGAAGCAGCGGGTGAGCTTAACAGTCCTGTTATCCTTCAGGTATCCAAGGGTGCGCGTGCATACGCTAACCACACATATCTGGTTAAGCTGGTTGAGGCTGCAGTTGAAGAGAATCCTCAGATTCCTATCGCTCTTCATCTTGACCATGGTGATACATTTGAATTATGTAAGTCATGTATCGACGGCGGTTTCACATCTGTCATGATCGATGCTTCGTCAAAATCATTCGAGGATAATATCGCTCTTACCAAGCAGGTTGTTGAATATGCTCATGCTAACGGTGTTGTTGTTGAGGCTGAGCTTGGAACGCTTGCAGGTATCGAAGATGAGGTTGTTGTAGAGGCAGGCAAGGAAGCATATACAAGACCGGAAGAAGTTGAGGAGTTCGTTGACAAGACAGGCTGTGATTCGCTTGCTATCGCAATCGGAACATCACATGGAGCATACAAGTTTACGGCAGCTCAGTGTACAAGGAATGCTGACGGCATCCTTGTTCCGCCTCCGCTCCGTTTCGATGTTCTTGAGGAGTGCATTAAGAGACTTCCCGGATTCCCAATCGTTCTTCACGGCTCATCTTCAGTGCCTCAGGAATTTGTTAAGATGGTCAACCAATATGGCGGAAACATGCCCGATGCGGTAGGTATCCCTGAAGAGCAGCTCCGTAAGGCAGCTAAGCTTGCTGTATGTAAGATCAATATCGACTCCGATATCCGTCTTGCAATGACAGGTAACATCAGGAAGTACTTCGCTGAGCATCCGGATCACTTCGATCCCCGTCAGTACCTTAAGCCCGCTCGTCAGGCTGTTAAGGATATGGTTGCTCATAAGATCCTTAATGTTCTTGGCTCAGACGGCAAGGCATAAATATTTGAGACTTATATATAATAACGATATTAAAAAGGATAGGCGTTTGTGTCTATCCTTTTTGCAAGGTATGTCAATTACAGGTGAGGACAGAAATTATGATTAAAGCTGTAATATTGTTTATAGTAGGATTGGTATTACTGATAAAGGGTGGAGACTGGTTTGTTGATGGAGCAACTGGCATAGCGGAGAGATTTCATGTACCGGAGCTGATTATTGGGGCAACGGTAGTGTCAATCGGTACTACTCTTCCCGAGGTAATGGTGTCTGCCAACAGTGCATTAAGCGGACATGGCGAGATGGCGTACGGAAATGCTCTTGGATCTATCATATGTAACACAGCGCTTATCGCTGCTATCACGGTTGCGGTCAAGCCGGGTAAAGTAGACAGGAAGACCTTACGCGTTCCAGTGGCGTTCTTTTTTACCGCAATGCTAATCTATGCGTTTGGAGCGTATATCAGAGGATCGTTTGAACGTCCTTTAGGATTGATTCTGCTGTGTGCGTTTGCGGTTTATATGGTGATCCTTGTTCAACAGGCGCTTGCACAGATGAAGCTGGCGGGTGCTGAAGGGGATTCGAATAAGTTGAATGTGGGTGGAACTGATAGCAGAGATATTATAATAGAAGAAAAATCCGAACGGGACAATACCGGAGATGTTGAGAAAGCTTCAGAAAATGATGTAAAGAATGAAAAGAAAGAGAAATCCAAGAAAGAGAATCCCTTGTGGAAGGATATCCTTCTTTTGGTTTTCGGAGCTGCGCTGATCGCAGAGGGAGCCGATCTGCTTGTAGATAACGGAACCATAATAGCACAGGCCATGGGTGTGCCGGAATCAGTAATAGCACTCACATTTATAGCCTTGGGTACTTCGCTTCCGGAACTCGTAACGGCCATTACTTCTTTAGCCAAGGGGCATGGTGCTCTTTCACTTGGCAATGTATGCGGAGCTAATCTGTTCAATCTGGTACTTGTGTCGGGATTGTCGATTTCATTATCACCTTTCGGACTTCCTTCCGGGAAAACAGTCAATATAGGAGGGAATATTGCAAATGCATCTCTTGTGATAGATCTTCCGTTAGCGACTTTGGTTATGGTGATCCTAACCATTCCGGCCCTGATAAAGGGTGAACTTAAACGGTGGCAGGGTATATCTCTGCTCGCGATGTATGCAGGGTTCTGTGCATTTCAGTTTATGTGACATATGCTGCTATTCGAGATAAGAAAATACAGGATTTACACCGTTATGCCGGCATATAATGGATTTATAATGTGTTTTTGCTGCAATTGTGAAGTTATCGAGAATACATTTTGAGCCTGTCCTGAATAGTTTCAAAAAATACAAAATAAGGGTTAAGTAAAATAAAAATCAGTCGATAACATTAGTGTAATCAATTATGAACCGATTGTGATTACAGATGTTACAGGAAGAAGGAGTTGATATTATGCGTATCGAAGCGTATAACCAGATCGGTCAGGTATATGCACCTAAGAAGACATATGGTACGACCAAGACTAATTCGGTAAGCCGTATGGATCAGGTACAGATATCGAGTATCGGCAAGGACATCCAGACCGTTAAGCAGGCTGTTGCGAATGCTCCTGATATAAGGGAGAACATAACAGCGCCCATCAAGACCAGGGTTCAGAACGGTACTTATGATGTAAGTACGGATGATTTTGCAAGTAAACTTTTAAGTGCTTATGGAATGTGAGGTAGTGTAAGTGGCCAGCTTAATGGAAGAACTTATTATTTGTTTGGAAACGGATGAGAAAGAGTTTGAGCGGCTGCTTACATTATCACAGCAGAAAACGCCCGTTATCGTAAACAACAAGATAGCGGAGCTTGAGAAGATCACGGATGAAGAGCAGATCATTGTGAGCAGGATATCCAACCTCGAGACGAGGAGGGAATCTGTTACCAAGGATATCGCGGAAGTTATCAACAAGGATGTTGCAGAACTAAAATTGACAACATTAATAGATCTGATGTCGAACCAGCCCGGAGAACGTAAGCGCCTGTCAGATATTCATGATAAGCTGTCAGCCACAGTCAAGCAGATAAGGCAGGTAAATGAGGGTAATGCGGAACTCATTAAGAATGCTCTTGAAATGGTCAACTTCGATCTCAGCGTAGTGCAAGCTATGAGGCAGGCTCCGGAGACAGCCAACTACTCAAGGGGAGCAGTTAATACGGGTTCTATGCTGGGTGGTTCAGCGGGAGGATTCGACGCCAAACAGTGATTGATAACCGGGGTGATATTTATGACGCTTATTTCAGGTCTACACGTAGGAACATCAGGATTACAGACAAGTCAGAATGCGCTGAATGCTACAGCGCATAATTTATCCAATATAGAAACAAAAGGATATGTACGGCAGCAGGTTCTGCAAGGCGACCGCCAGTATAATAACGCCGGTAATTCAGCGGCTATAGGTCCCCAGCAGGCAGGACTTGGTGTTGAGTTTTCCAAGATAAGACAGGTAAGGGATTATTTTCTTGATGTCTCATATAGAAAGGAAAGCGGAAGGGGTTCCTTCTATGATACATGTCACGAGACAACCAATGAGTTGGAAACACTTCTTGGTGAAATGAACGGCGCGGCTTTCCAGGATACGATAGATAATCTGTGGACGGCAGTTGAGGAGCTTCAGAAAGATCCTGCCAGTTCAGTCACACAAGGACAGCTGGTTAATGTGTGTTCGCAGTTTCTTGACAGGGCAGGCGCGGTATATAACGGATTGGCTGATTATCAGGATAATCTGAATTCCCGCGTCAAAGATATGGTTGATAATATTAATGATATCGGAGAAAAGATATGTAAGCTCAACCAGGGGATATTGAATGTGGAGCTGGGTACCGAATCCGCAAACGATTTAAGAGACCAGCGCAATTATCTGATGGACGAGCTGTCGAAATATGTTCAGTATGATTATTCTTATACATCGGACGGCGTAGTAGAAATAAGGGTAGAGGGTCAGTCGTTTATTGTACGCGGCAAGAATGAACCTTTCTATATGGGATATACTAAGGATAATGCCACCGGGTTCTACACTCCTGTATGGCCCTGGGCTAAGGATCAACCGGTCTATGACTGCAGTCAGGAGATTTCCACAGCTAAGAATACTAATATAGGACAGTTAAAATCTCTTGTTTTGGCAAGGGGTGACAGAAGAGCTAATTATTCGGATATAACTTCTGAATACACGGATCCGGCAACAGGAGAGGTTGTGGATCTTTATAATAACGGCGCTACCGGTAAGATGGCAACTGCGAATTCAATAGTCATGAATGCGATGGCAGAGCTTGACCAGCTGGTTCATAAGATCACGACGGATATAAACAATGTTCTTACAGGTGAGAAGAAACAGATAGATGCAGGTATTAATCCGACGTATTCAGATGAAAATGAACTGCCGATCGAGTTGTTCGTAAGGCTTGGAACAGACAGATATGTTAAGAACGGTTCGGGAGAATATGAGTATGTTCCTGAAGATGTATCGGGAAGTCCCGCTGATGTTTCTTCGATGTATACGATATCGAATATGAGAATCAACGGTGATCTGCTTAAGCAGCCGACTTTACTGGGTTATCCGGATTCGGGCTTTGTAAAGCCGGATAAGTCGGTCGATCAGGATAAGGCCGATGCTCTTGCGGATGCGTTCAGCTCGGCTTCACTGATACTTAATCCAAATGTTACCAAGCAGAGCAGTTATAAAGATTATTATGCTGATATGTTAAGCCTTGCCTCTAATTCCGGGAATGTTTATAAGAGTTTCTCTGATGCCCAGGCGCTTACCGTGGATTCGATAGACGATTCAAGGCAGCAGATAATGGGAGTTAATTCCAGCGAAGAGCTGTCAAACATGATAAAGTTCCAGAATGCGTACAATGCTTCCAGCAGATTTATAAATGCCGTAAGTGAGATGCTTGATCATCTTATTAACAGATTAGGCGGTTGAGATGGGAGGGATGAATAAATGCCATCACAATTTTTCGGATTAAATATAGCATATACGGGTTTGCAGGCATCCAATGCTTGGCTGACTACTACTGCCAATAATATAGCCAATGTTGAGACAGAAGGATATTCTAGACAGCAGGTTGTACAGGAAGCGGCTAATGCTTTAAGAACCTATACATCATATGGTATGGCAGGGTCAGGTGTTGATGCCAAGGCGATCGAGCAGGTAAGGAATCAGTTTTATGATCTTAAATATTGGAATTCCAATGCAACTTTGGGAAGCTTCGAGGTTAAGGAGGACTATGTAAAGCAAATAGAGGATTATTTTACCGAAACGGATATGGTTGCCGGTTTCGGAACCATATTTTCCGATATGTTTTCCGGTCTTGACGAGGTATATAAGAGTGCCGGTTCAGCTTCTGCCAAAACGCAGTTCCTGTATCTGGCAGGAAACCTAGGCGAATACTTTGGAGCTATGTCCAATAACCTGAGGAAGCTTCAGGAGGATGCCAACCTTGAGATCAAAAATCAGGTTGATAATATCAATACACTGGGTGCTGAAATAGCTTCCATGAATAAGCAGATAAATGCGATCGAGATAAACGGCATTATCGCCAATGAATTAAGGGATAAGAGGGCGGTTCTTATTGATAAACTCAGTAAGATAGTGGATGTTGAAACGCAGGAAATGCCCATATATACGGAGGAAGGCGGTACCATAGAATCAGGAGCCAACCGTTTTATCGTACGTATCGCAGGCGGGCAGGAGCTGGTAAATTGCTACGAGTATAACACGCTTGAGTGTGTGGCAAGGGATTATAAGGTAAATCAGTCAGACGCTGAAGGTTTATATGATGTCAAGTGGTCCAATAATCTTGAGTTCAACCTGTACGGAAGGAATCTGAATGGTACACTTAAGGGACTGGTTGAAGTAAGAGACGGAAATAACGAAGAATATTTTCACGGAGAAGTAAGCAAAAAGACCGCCGGAAACAAGGTAGTTATTTCAGCGGAGCTTGATTATCTGCAGGATATTACAAAGTGTACACTTGAAAGTACAGGTGTGATAAAGCTTGCCAATAAGAATTTCAAATATACAGAATGGTCATATGATGCTGACGCAAAGGAATATACATTTACTGTTGATGAAGATGCTACAAATTATATAGGCAGCTCAGCGTCTATAGGCTCTTCCATCCAGTATCAGGGAATACCTTATTATCAGGAACAGATGAACGAATGGGTGCGCCAGTTTGCCAAGGCGATGAATGATATAGAGACTTCTGCCAAGGATAAATGGGGTGACAATGCGGAAGTATTGTTTGCAGGCAAACAGATAGCTTCCGATGATATGTGGATGTTCAAAGACAGTAAGAATCCTGATGGAAGCGATAATCCGAATTTCAATTCGAAGGATGATACTTATTATCAGCTTACAGCGAATAATTTTATAGTTAATAAGCATATGATGGCTGATGTATCAAAGTTCCTTACCAACAAGGATCCGGATCAGGGTCAGGATCAGCAGGATATAGTAAGTGAACTGATGGATGTGCAGACGAATAAGGAACGTATGACTTTCCGCGGATGTTCTTCCAAAGAATTTCTGGAATGTGTACTGTCAGATGTGGCTCTTAATGCGAGCAACGCGATCACGTTCTCAAAGAATTACGACAATATTACAAAGTCGATAAATAACCAGAGGCTGTCGGTGTCCGGGGTTGACAATGATGAAGAGGCACTGAACCTTGTTAAATTCCAGGAAGCGTATAACCTGTCGGCTAAGATGATACAGGTGTTCACAGAGATTTATGACAGACTGATACTAAATACAGGAGTATAAATTTTTTCGTTTAAATTTTCGGTAGTGATGCCGCTTATGCAGGTTCGATCTGTCACAGACAGTAGTTTTGAAATCAGGAGGTTCGCAATATGAGGATAACAAATGGCATAATCAATAATAATACAAAATCAAATATACTTGTAAATAAGGAGTACAGTGACAAGTATAATACAATGGTTGCTACGGGGCAGAAGATCACACGTCCTTCGGACGATCCTATTATTGCGATAAGGGCGCTCCGCCTTAACAATAATATATCTGAGATAAATCAGTATCACGGCAAGAATATACCCGATGCGGAAGCCTGGCTTGATGTAACCGAGACAGCACTCACTCAGACTGAGAGTGTGTTGGCTGATGTACAGAAACAGTTAACACAAGGCGCATCAGATGACAACACGGCGCAAAACAGGAAGGATATTCTTGAGAATCTTAAAGGTTTAAGGGATCAGTTGTATTCTTCCGGAAATGCAGACTATGCCGGAAGAACAGTATTTACAGGATACAGGACCGGCGAATCACTGACTTTTATGAAGGATGAAACGCAGCTGTATACGATGGTGCAGAACTTTACCGATGCAGATTTTGAAACGATCAATTATATTTCGGGAACATTCAGAAAGGATGTTAACGATCTCAGTCAGTATGATCCGGCTAAGGATAATCAGACAAATGTGAAGAGCAATGAAGTTCCCAGATTAAGACTGGCTTATGACAATCTTACTTCTGTTCAGCAGAAGATCAATGAGGATGGTACTACAGGACCGCTTAACCAGAAGTTTGTTATTAAGGATAAGGATGGCCAAACTATATATTCGGCAACAACTTTCAGCGTAGAGGAAATAGGTACTGATCCTGAAAAGAATGATGAGCTGTATACCAAGATCGATCCTGATGAAGTAAGGCTGATCACCACTACAGGCGAACTGATCCTTGGTGAGAATGTTGCTGCGCAGATGCGTAAAGAAGGATCTAATGTCAGTATTGAGTATTCAAAAGATGACTGGCGTAAGAACGATCCGAGGCCTGAGCATTATTATGCAGCTCAGACCTATGATAAGGATGCTGACAGGCTGGTGAGATATAATTACAGTGAGGACGAGAAAAACCCGGGAACTTATTATGCGGATTTCGTAGATCAAAAGATTAATTATGAGATAGCCTATAATCAGAAGATAGAGATAAACGTGAATGCGGATGAGGTGTTTAAGACTTCGATAGCAAGAGACGTTGATGAGCTTATGGAAGTAACCCAGAGCTGTCTTGATGCGGAAGAAAAGCTTAATAAGGTTAAAGAACTTGAAAAAAAGATAGATAGCTACAGTGATGATGATAAGAAGAAGATACTTGAACTGCTGGATACCGTACAGAAAGAATTTGATTTCTATAAGGAAAAGATGCAGAAGATGTTTTCGCATGGACTTACGGTGTTTAAGGGTTATTCAGAAGCTGTAAATAATAAAATATCGGCATATGGAAGCCTGAGTGCCAGGCTTGAACTTACAAAATCAAGAGTAGGAGAACAACTTGATAATTTCAAAGAGCTGGCAGATAAGAATATCAATGTAGAACTTACCGAGTCGGCTATAGACCTTAAGAATGCGGAATTGGCATTGGAAGCAGCGCAGCAGGCGGCAGCCAAGGTTGCGAAGGCTTCCTTGCTGAATTATCTGTAATATGATACACTAATCACGACAATACAGAGGATATATATATTTGTATTGGATTAAATCGGGCAGTGAAAATATAATATATTAGAGACTGTCTTAAATAGATGATATCTTAAAACAGAAGGGAGAAGGTTATGACTATTGAGACTAAATTGTTTGGGGAAATAGAAGTCGATGAAAGTAAATTGATCACATTTCCGCAGGGAATCGTGGGCTTTCCGGAACTTAAGGATTTCATGCTGATACATGACGGTGAGGGAAATGGCAGCATAAAATGGATGCAGTCAGTGCAAGAGCCGGCTTTTGCAATGCCTGTAGTTGACCCGCTCACAATAATACCGGAATACAATCCGGATATAGAAGATGAGCTTCTTAAGCCGCTTGGTAACGTGACGCAGGATAATATGCTCGTTCTGGTTACGATCACGGTTCCCAAGGAAATCGAAAAGATGACTGTCAATCTTAAGGGTCCTATAATCATAAACAGTGAAACCCTTAAGGCAGCACAGCTGATAATAGATGATGACAAATATCAGGTCAAGTTTCCAATATATGAAATACTTAAAGCTGCTAAGGAAAAGGCTGATAAAGAGAAGGCGGGTGAGTAAGTATGTTGGCATTATCCAGGAAAAAGGATGAATCTCTTATAATAGATAATAATATAGAGGTAACGATACTTGATATACGTGGCGATCAGGTTAAAATAGGGATCAATGCACCCAAGGAAATACCTATTTACCGTAAAGAAGTGTATCTGCAGATCCAGGAGGCCAATAAACAGGCGATGGAAGCGGGAGCAGCAGAAGCACTGAAAAATCTGTGATCTGTATCACTGGGACACGGGACGGTTCTTTTGTCCCACCCGTGTCCCGATAAAAAATATCTTAGTTAGCTTGAGTGAAAAGTTAAATTCCACTGTAAAATTAGATTCCACAGTGGAGACTAAATTCAGATAAATCGCACTTTGAAAACGAATTGAATCAGACTGAAAAAGGCTTATAATGGGAGTTGATGAGGTCGACAAAGGAA
>JAFXVI010000089.1 GCA_017524595.1 Lachnospiraceae bacterium
GATCTTAAGGGCAATCCGCTGCTACTTTTTGTAAACAGCTGGAGCGTGGGCATGGTGCTTGAGAGAAACGAGGGGCTCCGCTTGGCAGAGTTTGGAAAGAACTGATCTTACAGGGGAATTTATTGTATCAATATTGATATGGCATGATGATCGATGAGAAATACCGGGATATTTAAAAGAGTATATAAGTCCATATTAACTGTACTTGCATGCGCTGTTTTGTTCCTTATGACGGGATGTGACATGCCGGAATGGTTATATGATGCGGGCAATTGGTTTAAAGATGCCGGCGAGGCTTTCAGCTGGTGGTTTGATGATGTGGTCAAAACGGTCATGGATAGGTCGGGATCTGAGGATGATGAGGCTGCTGAAGAATACTCGCTGACATTAGACGATGCAGAAGAAGAGCCGTTTTTGGTACCACCGCTTCCTGAGATAGAGCTTGATGTTAAGGTAAACGAAGAGGTGGTGGAGCTGGAAACTGAGGAAGTGCCGGATGATGAGGAGAGCGTCGATGCCGCCCTCGCCGAAATATCTCTTGATGAAACGCTTAAGGCCGAAAGATATTTTGCATACCATACGCTTAACAATGAGCAGCAGAAGATATATAAACTCATATATAATTCGTTGTTCAACTTTGGCGGGAAGACGCCCATGCCTACTACGGATACTGATATGATAGACAGGATTTTTTCCTGTGTGCTGGCTGATAATCCTGAATTGTTTTATGTACGGGGCTATAATCAGATACGGTATGAACGCGGGGGCATTATTGAGAGTATATCAATATCCGGACTGTATACAATGGACAGTTCAGAGGCTGAGATCCATTGGAAAAATGTGGAAAACTATGTCAGTAAATGTCTTGCGGATGCACCATCAGGCACAGATGATTATGTCAAGATCAAATATCTGTATGAGTACATAGTCAAAAATACCGAATATGACATTAATGCCGAGAACAGCCAGAATTTCCTGAGTGTTTTTGAAAACGGACGCAGTGTGTGCCAGGGATATGCCAAAGCGATGCAGTATCTTATGAACAGGCTTGGCATGTTCTGCACGGTAGTACGCGGCGTGACCAATACAAATGAAAATCATGCATGGAACCTTGTAAAGTCAAATGGCGAATACTATTATGTTGACGTGACATGGGGAGATGTATCGTACAATATTATAATGGATGAGAGGATATCGGAACTGCCCGGACTTCCGGAAGTAAGTTACGAGTACCTGTGTGTAACTTCAAAGGACATAGAGACCACGCACAAGCTTCAGAATAGTTTTAGTGTTCCGGAATGTACTGCGCGCAGGGATTATTATTTTATTCGAGAAGGTAACTATTTTGAGACAGTCGATGAAGCGAAGCTTCAGGAAGTGTTCTCAAAAGCATACGAGCAGGGAGAAGGGTTTGCGACCATAAAGTGTTCGGATCAGTATGCATTTAGTCAGATGATGGATTATCTTACCGGAGAAGGAAGGGTATTTGATTATCTTCGAGGTTCAAAAAATGTCAATTATGTACCTCTTGAGAGTCTGAATGAGCTCATTTTCTACCTGTAGACACAGGCATATCTCTTTTCTTTTCCGAGTATATTTGGTATAATTATACATAACTGATTAAGGGAGGGTCTATAATGGCAAAAGAAGCGGATAAGACTAAAAATATAAATGTTGATGCTTATGGTGAAGTGCGTATAGCAGATGACGTAGTGGGCAACATTGCCGGAATAGCTGCCACGGAGGTTGAAGGCGTGGCGGGAACAGTCGGAAACATGACAAGAGAACTGATGAGCAGGATGGGGCTCAAGTCTCAATCCAAGGGTGTAAAGGTAGTTATTGATTCGGGTGTCGTGACTGTTGATCTTGCTCTTATCATGAAGTATGGATACAATATCCCGATTACCAGCAAACAGGTTCAGGAGCGCGTTAAGACCTCAATAGAGAATATGACTGGGCTCAGGGTATCAAACGTGGGAGTCAGGATAGTGGGAATAGATATGACCGAGGAAGAAAAATAAGATGACCAGAAGCGAAGTAAGGGAGCATATCTTCCGACTGGTGTTCCGTGTTGAATTCAACGAAGCTGACAGGATGCCGGAACAGATCAGAAGATACTTTGAGGATACATATAAAGAGGATATGGGGAGCGATGCTCCGGAGGATGCAGATAAACTGTGCATGTTCAGTGAAGAGGACGAGACTTATATCAGGAAGAAGTATGACAACATCGTAGCTATGCTACCCAGGCTTGATGAGATAATAAACAGTAATTCAAAGGGATGGGATACCGGGAGATTAGGAAAGGTGGATCTTGCAATACTCCGCCTTGCTGTATATGAAGTTTTATTTGATGATGATATCCCGGTCGGTGTGGCAATAGATGAGGCTGTTGAACTGGCGAAGAAATACGGACAGGATGAATCGCCGTCATTTATAAACGGTATTCTTGCAGGAGTAGCCAGATCTTCCGTTTCCAGTGAAGATTAAGATGAAGAATGCTTATTCGGTCGGACAGATCAATTCATATATTAAGAACATGTTTGCGCAGGATTACATGCTGCGTTCGATTTATGTTAAGGGAGAGGTATCTAACGTAAAATATCACTCCTCGGGTCATATATATTTTACTATGAAAGATAATACCGGCACGCTTGCATGTGTGATGTTTGCCGGAAGTCGTAAGGGACTTGGATTTACCTTAAAAGAGGGTCAGCAGATAATCTCCGGAGGCCGCATAGATGTATATGAGGCAGCCGGCAAGTATCAGATGTATGTACAGGAGATAGTCCTTGATGGAGAAGGACAGCTGTATGAAAGGTTTGAACAGCTAAAGCGTACTCTTTCTGAAATGGGTATGTTTTCGGAAGAGTACAAGAAGCCGATACCACGCTTTATTAACACGCTGGGAGTGGTTACTGCTCCGACAGGAGCTGCCATACAGGATATAATAAATATAACGAAACGCCGAAATCCTCATGTACGTATAATACTCTATCCTGCCCAGGTACAGGGTGATGGAGCTGTTCCGAGCATTATAAACGGTATAAGAGCACTGGAAAATATGGGCGTGGACGTAATGATAGTCGGGAGAGGTGGAGGTTCTATTGAGGATTTATGGGCCTTTAATGAGGAAGAGGTTGCGCGTGCCATTTTTGATTGCAGTATTCCTGTGATATCTGCAGTGGGGCATGAAACAGATACTACCATAGCTGATTTTGTGGCGGATCTGCGGGCGCCTACTCCTTCGGCAGGCGCTGAGCTTGCAGTATTTGACTATTATGCGTTCATGGAAGGTCTTAGAGCGCTCAAGCAGGATCTTAGGGCAGCATTTGAGGATAATATTGATAATAAGAGAGCCCGGTACGAGAAACTCATATTAATGCTTCAGAACTTAAGTCCCGAACACAGATTACGGGAACAGAGGATGAAGGTCATAACATCACAAGAGCGTCTGAATGACCTGATGGGTACAAGGCTTATAAATATGGGTCATTTATTGGACACCAGGAAAGAACGGCTTAATGAGATGATGCGTTCCTATCTTGTTGCAAGGAGACATGTGCTGGATATCAGGCTGGAACGTATGGAAGCATTGTCTCCGATTAAAAGGTTAAGCAGTGGCTATGCATTTGTTGAGAAAGATGACGGCTCGCCGCTTAAGAGCATCAATCAGGTCGAAGCCGGAGATACCCTTATCCTTAGTATTAAGGATGGCAAAGTTGTTGCAGAGGTAAAACAGAAACAGGAGTTTTACACAGATTGACAGGAATTAAAACAGGAGAAGTGGGATATGGCTGATTTAGAAACGGTAAATAAAGAGCTTTCACTGGAAGAAGCACTGGATAAGGTGGATAAAACACTTGAGAGGCTGGGAAAAGATATTCCGCTGGAAGAGTCGTTTGCGTTGTATAAGGAAGGCATTGAGTTGTTAAAATTTTGCGACGATAAATTAAAAAATGTGGAACAACTGGTTCAGATGATAAATGAAGAAGGTGAGCTTAATGAATTTCAATGAAGAATTGCGCGACAGAGTAAGGTATGCCGAGGAGGTCGTTATCAGACAGGCGGTGTTTTCTGAGGAAGGATACCAGAAAACCGTGTTGTCGGCCATGAATTACAGTCTGCTGTCAGGCGGTAAGCGGTTAAGACCTGTAATGATGAAGGAAAGCTGCGTACTGTTTGGGGAAGAGCATCCGTGTCTTGAGGCATTTATGGCAGCCCTTGAGATGATCCATACATACTCATTGGTACATGATGACCTTCCGGCCATGGATAACGATGAATACAGACGCGGAAAGAAGACTACGCATGTAGTGTACGGCGAGGATATGGCGATCCTTACCGGAGATGCGCTTCTTAACATGGCTTATGAGACTGCGGTACAGTCGATGGAAAAATGTGCAGATGATCCCGTGCTTCTTGGCAGGGCGATCAGGGCACTTTCAATCCTTGCAAAGAAGTCCGGCATATACGGTATGGTAGGCGGACAGGTATACGATGTAGAGGCCGAAGATAAGAACATTCATTTAAGCGAAGACAGTCTTCTGTTCATATTCAGGCTTAAGACCGGAGCGCTTATTCAGGCGGCTCTTATGATAGGAGCTGTTCTTGGCGGGGCAGATGATGAGGGAATAAACATCATGGAACAGGTTGGTGAAGCCGTAGGCATAGCATTCCAGATCCAGGATGACATATTGGATGTTACGGGTAATCCCAAGGTTCTTGGTAAGCCGGTTGGTTCGGATGCCAAAAATCATAAGACCACATATGTGACTTTGAAGGGAATAAATGAAGCGGCCAGGGATGTCGAAGGGTATTCGGACAGAGCGATAGATCTGCTTAAGACTCTTGATAAGAGGAATGATTTTCTTGAAGAACTCATAAGATTCCTTATAAACAGGGACAGATGAGTAACCGTATTTAGAGTGATCACGTATGAGGTATTTAAATGATACTTGACAATATAAAGAAGCCAAATGATATCAAGAATATCCCGCCTGAAAAGTATGATGAGCTTGCACAGGAGATAAGGGAGTTTCTGATAAATAAGATAAGTGTGACAGGTGGACATTTAGGTTCCAATCTTGGTGCGGTGGAGCTAACCATGGCCCTTCATCTGGTTGCGGATCTTCCGAAGGATAAGATTGTCTGGGATGTGGGTCACCAGTCATATACGCATAAGCTGTTGACCGGAAGACAGGCCGGTTTTGAGTCTCTTCGCAAATACGGCGGTATGAGTGGCTTTCCAAAACGCAAGGAAAGTATGTGTGATGCTTTTGATACGGGTCACAGTTCTACATCAATATCGGCAGGACTTGGTCTGGTAAAAGTTCGTGATCTGAAGGGGGAAGACAATGCCGTGTTTGCCGTCATCGGTGATGGAGCCCTTACGGGAGGTATGGCATATGAGGCCATGAACAATGCAGCCAGGCTGGACACGAATTATGTGATAATACTAAATGATAACAACATGTCAATAGCCGAGAATGTCGGGGGAATGTCCAAGTACCTTCGTAAGATAAGGACGGCGGAGGCATATAAGGATTTCAAGATAGGCCTTGAAAATACGCTTAATAGGATACCCAGATACGGTGAACATATAGTTGATACACTTAAACGTTACAAGAGCGGTATAAAGCAGTTGGTTGTGCCCGGTATGTTCTTTGAAGATATGGGGATCACGTATCTTGGTCCGGTGGATGGTCATGATATAAATGCGATGGTCAATATTATAAAGGAGGCGCGCAAGATACCCAAGTGTGTTTTGGTGCATGTGATAACCAAGAAGGGCAAGGGGTATCTTCCTGCCGAACGTCATCCGGCGAGGTTTCACGGGGCGGAGCCTTTTGACATTGAAACCGGCCTTCCGTCAAAGAGGCATAAGAAGGCAAATTATACTGATATCTTTTCAACTGTAATGACCAAGCTCGGAGCAAGGAATGAGCAGGTAGTTGCGATAACTGCGGCCATGCCTGACGGTACCGGGCTCAAGCGGTTTGCCAATATGTATCCTGACAGATTTTACGATGTGGGAATAGCCGAAGGACATGCGGTCACTTTTGCTGCGGGACTGGCAGCAGGAGGCCTTCGTCCGATAGTGGCGGTATATTCGTCTTTCCTGCAGAGAGCGTATGACCAGATATTGCATGATGTATGTATCCAGAATCTGCC
>JAFXVI010000090.1 GCA_017524595.1 Lachnospiraceae bacterium
ATAAGGGAGATAAGGAAGAACGTGTTCGGGTTTTCTTCCGGCATGATTATGAACAGTGCGCTCTTTTCATTGCAGAACCTCTCGGCATCAAGTTCTGTATCGAAGCAAAGGAGCTGTTCAAGCTCAGAATCAAGAAACGTGTTAAGTCTTGATAATGCTGTGCTCATAACTGAAGACATTGACTGTTCCGGGGAATTAAGAGCAGCGCCGGCAAACCATTTAGCCTTATGATCATCAGGAAGCTCATCCATAAGAAGTTGAAACTGATTCTTCCCTTTGATCCCAGAAGGGGATAAGAGTTCCTGTATGACCTTAAAGACCGATACGATATGCCTGTGTTCCGGCTTGGCAAACTCAGCTATCAGCAGAATCGTTGCTGTGAGTAAGCCTTCTGCAGCATCGTAGAAGAATGCGTTCTGTCCAAAGGATGTTGCATCGGTGCCGGAGAGGATTATTGTTTTGGCGATAATCTTTGCATACTTCTCGGATTTGGCACGATATGCGATATTATCGGGATTGGCTAAGGCAAGATCCATATACTTGTTTACAAGGTGCAGGAGATTATTACCGTTTGACCTTGTCGGATTACGAAGATCGATCACTGAGACGTTATACCCGTAATCCTTGCAGATATTGCCGTAGTTTCTCATGATATCACCCTTGGTATCGGTTGACATAAAGCTCATGCCTGAAGCCAAGGCGTATTCGATGCACGGATACAGCCAGAATGCCGTCTTACCGACGCCGGCTGCACCGAGCATCAGTGCGTGGACATCTCCAGTATCCACGATTGCCTCATTGCTGTTGGAGCAACCGACCACAATGCCCTGAGGAACTTTCTCAATTGGGAGCTCGATTTCAGGAAGACCTTTCCGTACTCTTATTTTGTTCCTGATTTTAAGAAGGAGAGAGGGCTGTCTTTCGATGGTCGGTGATTCTCCGTTTTTTGCCTGTTCGCGCCACTTCTTTGGTGTGAATTTAATAAAGCGGTACATCCGTTTTATTTCCGGGGTTGTGGCCCACCTGGAAGTGCCGTGCTGGCCGTCACCAACGGTCTTGCTCTTGATACCATTAAGGTTATACATATGACTCACCATATTGATAACCGCCATGAGTATCATGATCGCAACCATGACTATAACTAGGAGAGGGATGTGATCTGGCATTCGACCTCACCTTCTTCCTGTCCTGAATTTAAAAGATCCTCGTTCCAGTCTTTTAAAGTAGGAACAAGGATCTCTGCTTTATACCCATCTGCATTAAGCTGTTCGCATAATTGCTGAGCAGCTTTCTGCCCGGGTTCGTCGTTGTCATAACAAATGTATATATGGTCAAGGTTAGGATTATCATTAAGCATTTGCATAAGTGGCTGAGATGAAAGGGAACAGGCTGCAATATAGTTGTTGTCAAACCAATTTCTTGGGTACATAGAAATATAAGAAAGCATATCTATTGGTGCCTCGAATACAAATGCCGTATTGCCTTTGCCTCTCCAGTTGAAACTGAATCTGGTATCTGATCCCATCTGGTTGCCGCGCCATCTGTGCTTGGAAGTTGTGCTTCGCAAATGAGCGTGCTTGGGCTCGCCGAATTTGTTTTTGCCAACGAATACAACATTGTGATGAGCCTTGGTCTCATATAACAAGCCGTTATGGGCAAAAATCCTGAGTATAGTACTGTCTATGCCTCGGGTATTTATAAGATAACCAAATGTCCGGAGCATATTGTTGTTACTTTCCGGAAGCCGAAACTCTATCTGAGTTGCCGGTTTAGGCTTTTGTTGAGCCTTTTTGTTGATATAAGATGGTTCTTCTGTACCGTCTTCGTTCAATATAAGATTTACGGCATCACGAAAGTTGAGGCCGAAATACTTTTCTACAAAGCTGATTGTAGTTCCGCCGACACGTTCATACTGGTGAAACCACAGGTTGTTTTTTATAGATACAGTTTCATCTCCGTCCATCCACTCGTATTCCGTGCCGACACGTTTTACCTGCTGACCATTCTTTCTTAAGAAGTCGACGAGATCAGTATCCGCCGCTCTTTGTATCTGTTCATCTGAATATTTCTTGAACATCGTGGGTGCCTCGCTTTCATTAATGTTTATCCATGCTTGATTCCATGCGCTTCTTCCTTTTCCTGAATTTTTCTTCTGAGTTTTATATCGACTTTTGGTATGTGCTCAGGATTATCCTGAAACTTTTCCCGGAAGATTCTGCTGACGCTATTAAGGAGTCTTGATACTGATGTAGCCATATAAGCAGGAGTATTTGATTGATAACATGTAATATGTGACGTGTTAATGGTGTTTTTATCCGAATAATATGCAATATCTGACTTGTTATCTGTTTGCTGTGGTTGAAGACTAATATCTTCTTCTGATACATCAATACCGTATATGTCATCTTCATCATCATAAGGGAAGAGGTTGTTTCTGATATCAGTATCCAACTCGCAGGCAGCGGTAATAACGGCATTGCGGATAGTTTTGAATTCTGGATTCTCGGATAATGGTATTCTTATTGGTGTCATCTCTGAA
>JAFXVI010000091.1 GCA_017524595.1 Lachnospiraceae bacterium
AAAGAATTCCTTCTCAAAATCAACGATCCTGCCAACAGGTACATCCAGCAGATACTTGTTTACGGCAACAAAGATGATGATTACCTGGTATTCAACCGGCATCGGCTGATACTGAGGCTGCTTAAGTATCTCCTTGATACGCTCGCCCTGTGCAAGCTTCTCCTTGGTATCCGCATCAAGCTCTGAACCAAACTGTGCAAATGCAGCCAGTTCGCGGTACTGTGCAAGCTCGGTACGTATAGGAGCCGCAATCTTCTTCATTGCCTTGATCTGAGCGGCACCACCGACACGGGATACCGACAATCCGGCGTTAACAGCAGGTCTGAAGCCCGCGTTGAACATCTCGGTCTCAAGATATATCTGGCCGTCTGTGATCGAAATAACATTTGTGGGAATGTATGCCGATACATCGCCTGCCTGCGTTTCGATGATGGGAAGAGCGGTAAGCGAACCTCCGCCGTACTCCTCGCTCATCCTTGCCGCACGCTCAAGCAGCCTTGAATGCAGATAGAATACATCACCCGGATAAGCCTCACGTCCCGGCGGACGGCGAAGCAACAGTGAAAGTGTACGGTATGCAACAGCATGCTTACTCAAGTCATCATAAATGACCAGAACATCCTCGCCGTTCTCCATCCATTCCTCACCTATCGCACAACCCGCATAAGGAGCTATGTACTGGAGAGGAGCCATCTCACTGGCCGTAGCGGCTACGACAGTCGTATAAGCCATCGCGTTATATTCTTCCAGCGTCTTAACTATGGAAGCAACGGTAGATGCCTTCTGTCCTATCGCAACATAAATACATTTAACGCCCTGACCCTTCTGATTTATGATGGTGTCAACGGCGATCGCTGTCTTACCTGTCTGACGGTCACCGATTATAAGCTCACGCTGTCCCCTTCCTATAGGGATCATGGAATCGATGGCCTTGATTCCTGTCTGCAGCGGCGTATCAACCGACTTCCTCGTGATAACGCCGGATGCTACACGTTCAATCTGACGATATTTATCTGTCTGTATGGGACCCTTACCGTCTATAGGCTGACCAAGCGCATTCACAACACGGCCGAGCATCGCATCACCAACGGGAACCTCAACCACACGTCCCGTAGTCTTAACGGTATCACCCTCATTGATATTCTTCTCAGCTCCGAGAAGAACCGCGCCGACATTGTCTTCTTCGAGGTTCAACACCATGCCGTATACGCCGCCGGGGAACTCAAGAAGCTCATTCATCATCGCCTTCTCAAGTCCGTGAACACGTGCGATACCGTCTGCGACCTGGATGACCGTACCCACTTCGGATACTTCCAGCTCACCGGCATATCTCTTGATCTGATCCTTAATTACAGAACTAATTTCTTCAGGTCTTAAATTCATGGATCTGTACGCACCTTTCTTTAGAATATTTAAAGCGCTTAAGCACTTACAGCCTTAAGCTGAATATCGTTTAATTCTTTCCTGAGTTCTTCAAGCTTTAACTTGATGCTTGAGTCCACGACCCTGTCACCGATCCTTATGACCATACCTCCTATAAGGGATTTATCGATCATATAGTTCATTTCCATGGTTACATAGTCCGTGGTATCAAGGAGCTTCTTCTTAACCGCTTCCTTCTGTGCATCCGTCAACTCAAGCGGTGTAGTAACATAAGCTATTCCGATCTTCTTATGTTCCTTCACCTTAAGCACAAAATAATCAAGTATAGAATCAATCTCCGCGTAGCGTTTGTTGGCCACTATGATCTTAAGAAAGCCGGTAAACTCATCACTTAAGCGTCCCTTGAACACGGACTCCATGATCTGTTCCTTCTCTTCCTTAAGTATCTTGGGATGATTCATAAGCCTTGAAAAATCCGGATTATCCTTAAGTATCTGCTGAACCGATAGTGCTTCGTCATATAATCCATCAAGCGTATTCTCTTCAATACCGGTCTCAAACAGAGCGTCTGCATAGGTGGTGGAAACTAGCTTTGCCATGTCTTATCACCTACTTCTTTTAACGTCTCTTCCACGAGAGCGTCCTGAATCGTTACATCCATCCTGTCGCCGACCACCTTGCCTGCCATGAGCGATGCGATCTGAACCATTTCCTTCTTGATCTCGTCCTTGGCCTTTTCCTTCTCCAGTTCAGCTTCGGCCTGGGCCTGCTTCAATATCCTGGCGGCTTCTTCCTTAGCTTCGGCAATTATATTATTCTCATTAACTGCAGCACGCTTCCTCGCATCAGCAAGGATCTCGTCTACTTCGGCATCGGCGTTCTTAAGCTTATCCTCATACTCGGTCTTAAGTGCGTCCGCATCTTCCTTGTCTTTCCTGGCAGTGTCGATATCATTCTGTATCTTCTCCCGACGCTTCTTTAACATATCATGAATCGGGTTGAACAAAAGATATGACAACAGCATGAACAGGAAGAATACCGATACCGCAGTCAGGACCGCATCATGCAGCAGCTGGAAATCAAGATCGAATAATCTTTCCATCCAAGTATTTGCCTCCTTTCAATTTTATCTGATCTCCTATTTTAAAAGAGGCTTAACAAACAGCAGCAACATTGCTACAAGAAGTCCGTAAAGACCTGTCGTCTCCGCTACGGCCTGACCAAGAAGCATGGTCGAGGTAACGTCTGACTTGGCTCCCGGATTACGGCCTACAGCTGATGCCGCATGTCCTGCAGCGATACCCTGGCCTACACCGGGGCCGATACCTGCGATAAGCGCAAGTCCTGCACCGATCGCCGAGCAACCTCTGATGAAATCATCTCCTGAAATATTCATTTAATATTCCTCCTTGTGGTTTTGTATTTATATTAAATATATTAATCAGTTCCAATCGCATCACTTACATAAGTCATCGTCAGCATACAGAATACATAGGTCTGTATCGCACCGCTGAACAGATCAAAGTAAATATGCAGCGCAGCCGGTATACCTATCTTAACAAAAATCGGAAGCAGTCCGTAATAAAGAGCCATCATAACGGTGCCCGACAGGACATTGGCAAACAAACGCAGCGACAATGAGATCGGTACCGCAAAATCACCTATCAGATTGATCGGTATCCAGAATACCCACGGATCGCACAAGCCCTTGATAACTCCGCTTACCTTCTGATGTTTGAACTTGTTGAATGTTATAAGAGAAAAAGTGATGACGCCGAGCGGGAATGTAACGCCGTAATCCGCTGTCGGCGGCCTGAGGCCCAATATACCCGAAATATTGCTCAGGAATATGAACAGAAACAGTGTACAGATATAATTAACGAACTTGCCCGCGTTCTTTCCCATCGTGCTGTTGATAACGCCGTCAAGAAAGTCAACCAGCAGCTCTACTATATTCAGAAATGCGCCGGGAGCCTCATCGGTATTGGCCTTCTTTATCGCTCTGTTAGCACATACAGCAAACCCTATGAGGATGAGCATGACTATCAGGGTGCAGACATGAGTGGTCGTGATCCATACCTCATTGCCAAAGCAGTTATATGAAAATATGCCCTTTATCATGAAATCGACATCGCCTGATAATAACAATGCAGTGTTACCCATCTATCGTGTCATCTCCTTTGTTGATCTTAGTATATATTTTATGTGTTATCGGCTGCAGATACGCCCCGATCTTAAGTCCCATAAGTCCCGCAAAACAGGTGAGCGGATTACCGAAATCAAATATCGCAAGCACGATTATGGCCGCACATACGAGCAGATACCGAAGCGACGCCTTCTTCTGTATATATGCCTTGGCGCTCTTCTCATCAAGACTTACCGCCACATCAAGCGAATCAGCAATACTGACCGATAATACCAGACATATTATAAGTCCTATAAGCAGACCGATCGTATGGTACAGCTTCCTCTCCGTAAATATCAAAAGGACCGCTTCCCATACCACGCAGTAAGCAACTGCTCCGGCCATAAGTTCTACCAGGGTTCTGTTCTTCCGGATACGGTCAGGCATCGTCATCCCCGATCTTCTTCGAATCATCAAAATTCGACTTGCCAACCTTGACATCATCATGCACGGGTGGCCTTGAATATATCTGTTTTGCAAAAATATATATATTCCTGCCGCCTGCGATCGCACCTATAAAAAACATAATGATCACTAGAAAGGACGTGTGAAAAAACCTGTCAAGAAAAATACCTAAAAAAGTGCATAAAAAAATGGGAACCAACATGTTGATCCCGAACTGCATAACCTGCGTAAGAGAACGGTACACTCCTTTATCGTAATTCACAACTGCAACCTCTCTGCCCCTTGTATCGCTTTTATTGTATCACATTTTGGGAAAATGTCTATACAGTAAGTATTCTTACGCCAAAGAAATCCCGTTAAAATTTTCTGATTTTTAAAATATTTATAAAAAATGCATTAGACAACTATGATTCAAATTGATATACTAACAGAAAACATCTGCATTGTCATGACAGGAGGAAGATCATTTGGATAAACCGCGTCTTTTCAGAAAACGACTTATTCCCGAAGAATGTATCCCGTTGGATGACGATATCATCCTGTCCATGGATGAAGACATCATCATCACCAAATGGAATACCCTGCATCCCAAGAAAAACCTTCACCATGGCTTTTCCTGCTATTTTCTCAAGGAAGGATATAAGGTCAGCAAGTTCCTGCGCGAAGATGATTCCCTTATGTATTGGTACTGCGATATCATCAAAACAGACTATGATAAGGATACGAATACTTATGTTTTCACTGATCTGCTTGCCGATGTGATCATGTATCCCGACGGCTTTGTAAAAGTTGTGGATATAGACGAAATAGCCCTCACTTTACGCGAGGGCAAGCTTCCAAAGGAAGACGTTATCATACTTCTTGAAAATCTTGACAAGCTGCTTAAGATAGTATACAGCCATGATTTTGAAAAGTATAAACACATGATAAACAGTTATATCTACCAATAACCGTTTCTGTCAATAGAAGACGTGTCCGCCTATTATGGTTCCCTGTATCTGCGGTATAACCGTTCTGAAGAACAGGCAGTTACCCACCGGCTGCACGCCTGCCATCGCTTCATCCGCAGCTCTGTAACAGGACTCCGTTGCACCTAGCGACAGCCTCGTGGCAAGACGTCCGCTGCCCGCCGGTGAAAACTGGCGTTTCTGATAGATAACACCAACCATCGTATTGGGGAATGCAGCGCTCCTCATCCTGTTTATAACAACAGATCCGACAGCAACCTGGCCTATATACGGCTGGTTACCGGCCTCACAATATATAAGACAGGCAAGCAGTTCCCTGTCACTTACCTCAAAACCAAGATCACTGGCATTGCTCCACGCCATCCTGTTAGCTCTTTCACTCAACG
Organism: Lachnospiraceae bacterium; assembly: GCA_017524595.1. GTDB lineage: Bacteria > Bacillota > Clostridia > Lachnospirales > Lachnospiraceae > UBA2868. The sequence continues at coordinate 5,328 of JAFXVI010000091.1, forward strand.
CCTTTTCTTCTTCAAGCTGCTTCTTGAGCGCAGCCAGATTCTCTTCCTGCTCTTTTATCTCCGATTCATATGCCTTCTGCTCAAGTTCGGCCGCACTTATCGCCCCGTCAGTCGCAGCTATGGTTCCCGAAGTCGAACTAACAAGGGTGCTCACCTTGTTCTTCTCGGCCTTCGCCTCATCCATCAGCTCATTCAGCTGCTCTATCTCCGCCTCAAGCACCCGTTCCTTCTCTTCGATGATCTTGCGCTGTCTGACAAGTGCGTCAAACATCTTGCGGTCATATTCCTCAAGCCTTCCCACATACTCAGCCTTATTAAGGAAATCCGAATAATTACTGGTCTGCACAAAGGCCTGAAACAGTGAAATATCGCCCTTCTCATATATCACCCTGAGGCGCTTTTTCATCATTTCATACTGTCTGATCTCTTCGCGTTTGGCCGCTTCTATGTCAAGTCTGGTCTGATCTATTTCGATCTCTTTTTCGCTTATACGTTCCTCGATCTCAGCAAGGTTATCACTTATCTCCTCAAGCTCCCTGTTGAGCTTATTGAGATATTCCTGAAGCTGGTGTCTGGTATCCTCGAGATCATCCCTTTTATCTTCGATCGCCTTCTTCTGCTCTTCCGTAGCCTTCTTCTGTTCTTCGGCCTTCTTGATCTTCTCGGAAGTCGTTTCAGCGCATACGGGTATGGCGACCGATCCGGTCAATAAGGATACGGTCACTGCAAAAGACAGAATTCTATTTATAATATGTCGGCCTCTTCTCACAGCGTAAATTCAACCTTTCTGTCCGTATGCTCGTACTGGTAATATCTCACGCCCGCAGCATCCAGCATCCTTCTCGATGCTATCGTACTGGGTTCATTCTCATACTTGTTGCTGTCATATACTATGGTCTTTATACCTGCCTGTATTATCGCCTTGGCACATTCATTACAGGGAAACAGCGTAACATACAGCTTGGCTCCTTCCAGAGTCCCGCCGCGGTAATTGAGTATTGCATTCAGCTCACTGTGGGTAGTATAGAAATACTTGTTATTAAGCGGATCTCCTACCCTGCACCATGGAAAATCATCATCCGAGCATCCTATCGGGAACCCGTTATATCCCATTGACAGTATCTTGTTATCAGGGCTTACGATACAGGCTCCCACCTGGGTATTGGGGTCCTTGGACCTCATGCCCGACAGTATGGCAACCCCCATAAAGTATTCATCCCATGAAATATAATCTTCTCTCTTATCGCTCATATCCGGCCTCTTCTAATTAACTGAATAATTCCGCTTCCATATCCCGCACCTGCGAAAGCCGGCGCACATGCTTCTCCTCACCTGAAAACTCAGTCGAAAAGAATATATCCACTATATCAAGCGCAAGATTGGGACCTATAACTCCTCCGCCCAGAGCCAGGACATTCGCGTCATTATGCATCCTGGTCAGCCTTGCACTGGTACAGTCGTTACACAGTGCGGCCCTTACGCCCTTAACCTTATTGGCTACGATTGAAATACCTATGCCTGTGGTGCACAGTACTATGCCCTTATCACACTCTCCGCTTGCAACAGCCTCAGCTGTCGCCCGCCCTATAGCCGGATAATCGATCGAGTTCCTGTCATAGCTTCCGAAATCCTTGATCTCATGACCCTGTGCCTTAAGGTGATCGATTATAAGACACTTCATATCAAACGCTCCGTGATCGCAGCCAACCGCTATCTTCATCTTATTTCTCCTTTATAATATGTATTGCCCCATAACAGGAGGTAATATAATACCACTACATATGGGGGTTACATAACGCCAAAACACATTATGTGCCCTATATAATATATAAGAAAAACCACCATCTTTCAAGTATGAAATATCATACATTAACAATATTATGGCCTGCCGCCTTGATGAGCCTGTTCATTATGGCCTGTCCGATGCGCGGCGTGTCAAAATCCTCGGAAAAGATCAAGTCTATGTCACTGTCATCACATTCCCTGAGTACCGCATACAGATGTCTCGCTATCGATTCCTCATCCTCCCTGGCCCCTACACTCTTAAGCAAAGTCGCATCCCTGTAATAACCGGCAGTCTCATCTGTTGCGATTATTCCAACCCGCTTTCCCTGTTCAAGACCCCCTGTGATCCTTTCCTGTATGTATCTAACTACCAAATCTCGATCTCCCTTTATTATCATAAGCTCACCTTTCGGAGCATAATGCCTGTATTTCATACCGGGAGCCTTGGGTCTTAACCCTTCGGTTACATCACCGAATACTGCAGGATCATAATCTACCTTAAAAAGCACATCTTTTACCATTTCCCCGCTTATATATCCCGGACGCAGGATCATCGGAACATCACCCGTCATATCTACTATAGTAGATTCGAGTCCGATCACAGACGAACCGCCGTCTATTATCATATCGATACGCCCGTCCATGTCCTCAATAACATGCGCCGCACTAGTAGGACTCGGGCGTCCGGACAGATTGGCAGACGGCGCCGCGACAAATCCGCCTGAAGCCTTAATAAACTCAGAAGCTATACTGTTATCCGGCATCCTTACCGCAACTGTGTCAAGACCGCCCGTAGTCTCCCCGGGTACTATGGCCTTCTTATTAAAGATCATTGTAAGCGGTCCCGGCCAGAACTTATCCGCAAGCTTTATCGCGTCATTGCTTACATCCGCCGCAACTTCATACAGGTCTTCCATCCTGTATATATGCACTATCAACGGGTTATCCGACGGCCTTCCCTTTGCTTCATATATCTTACGGGATGCCCCCGGATCAAGAGCATTCCCACCAAGTCCGTATACCGTCTCTGTCGGAAACGCAACCAGACCGCCCTTCTTTATCACATCACCTGCTGCCTTTATTGCTTCATGATCTATAGCATTTTCATCTATCTTCACTATTTTTGTATCCATGACTTATATCCCCATAATCTTATTCTTTACGGTACTAACACTATAACATGAATCAGAAAGAAAACACAGTTTATTGACCGTATCATTTAAATGAAGTATACTTCATTATCATTTATATCTATATCCTGTCATTCAATTTTTTACAAGGAGAAACCCCATGATAAGAAGATTTATATTCAAACACATGAACAGACTGCTTGGCGGAAAGACAAAACATTACGGATTTTATTGGGATATGTACAAATGCGCTGTCGAAGGCATGAATTACGCCTGGGGCGATTATTCGGTCAAGAACCTGAGTGAAACCAATATTTTCAAGCTTCTTGATGAGAAAACAGATGACAGCATAATTCTCTTTGACGGTGGCGCGCACGAAGGTGAATATACACTCAACTTCATGAAGTATTTCTCCGGATCAAAAAAACAGATTTCGATCCATGCTTTCGAACCCATGGATAAATCCTTTGAAATATACAAAAAAGCAGTCAGCGATATCAAGGATGTTGATTTTCACTATGTTCCAAACGGACTGGCCGAAGAAGCTGGAACGGTACCCATTTTCTTTAACAACGATACATCGATCATAGCAAGCCTTTATAAGAGACAGCTTGATTATTTTGATATTGATTTTAACAAAGAGGAGACGATACAGCTTACTACGATTGATGAATACTGCCGGACAAACAATGTCGAGAGGATAGATCTGCTCAAGATCGTAGTTGAAGGCAGTGAATATCGCGCACTGCAGGGAGCCGGAAAAATGCTTTCCGAGGGAAAGATAAAAATGATCCAGTTCGGTTTCGGCGGCAGCGATATAGATTCACGACATTATTTCAGGGATTTCTTTAATCTGCTTACTCCTTTGCAGTATAGTCTGTATCGCGTGATGAAAGACGGTCTTATAAAATTTGAAAAATATGACGAAGGGTACGAATGCTTCCATTACATCAATTTTCTGGCTGTTTATGAACCGGCAGATAACAGGAAGTAACAGTTAATACAACCGGACATGGTTCAGATATGAAGACGATAAATATCTACGCACTCACCAGAATAGAAAAGCCGGCGGATCTTACGCGGTATGACAGGCAGATGTCGGGCCGTAACCATTTCCTTAAGATAAAGGATTGGGAAATACGCGGGCTCAAGGCACTGACAACACATCTTTATGACATGACGGGTGATTTTTCCTGTCTTAATTTCTATTATTCATTTACGATACCGAAGCTTGGCAAGGAATTCGATCTGCTGCGAATAAACCGGGATACGATAATAAACATCGAACTCAAGAGTCACAGTATCAGCGATGAACGCATAAAATACCAGCTTCAGCTAAACAGGAATTATCTTGCCTCACTCAACCGCTCCATACGTTCATATACCTATTTGAGCAACGAGGACAGACTCTTTAGGTTGAGCAACAGCGGCAACCTTATAGAAGCGGACTGGGATACCCTGTGTCGCGATATACTGGGCCAGGATGATTGCATAGAGGAAAATATAGAGCAGTTCTTCAAGGAGGAGAAATACCTTATCTCTCCGCTCACTGATCCCGAGCGCTTTCTTAAGGGGAATTATTTCCTGACTTCGCAGCAGAAGGATATAAAGAAACAGATACTTACAAACATCCGCAATCCCCATAAAGGCATCATGCAAATGCAGGGTTTTATGGGACTTCCGGGAACCGGTAAGACACTGCTCTTATATGATATCGCAATGGAATTAAGCTCCGGCAGCAGACGTGTATGCGTGCTTCACTTCGGTTCGTTTCCCGATGAGATGAGGATGCTTGACAGCCGCCTTAAACGTGTCGATTTTTATGCCTGTGCAGAACTTTACAGGCTTCCGGTTCCCGAAGGATACAGCTGCATATTCGTTGATGAGGGGCACAGGATGAGCAAGGAGCTTCTTGATGAACTGATATCGGTTAACCAGGAGCGGAAGATCCCTGTAATAATCTCCTATGATTACGAGGCGATAATATCTCCATACGAGCGGCCTGATGATACCGGTGAGCTTATCGATTCTCTTCCTGATTTTATCAGGTATCGGTTGACCAACCGTATCCGTATGAACAGCGAGCTGTCATCCTATATCTGCTGTGTCATGAACTATAAGGGAACTCACCGTATGAAGGCATATCCGTCTGTTTCACTCTATTATGCAAACGATACCGAAGAAGCGGATATCATCTTAAATGACTGCACCAAGAACGGCTATATCCATATATCTGATAACAGCCTTGCTACCTGCCGTGAATTCACCCGGGTAGTGATGACGATCGACAGCGCATTCTATTATGACGAGGATGGATTCCTGCGCTCATCCGATACTCCAGAAAATAAAAACACCGGGCACAATGTCCGGCGTCTTTTCCATGGACTGAACAGGGCCCAGTCGGCCCTCTCTATTATCGTCATTAATAATCCCGATGTATTTGATGTCCTGCTCACCATAGCTCAGGGGCATTGATTGAACGGCAGAACATGCTCTTAACTTGGGTGATATGTCGTTACGACCTTCTGCACATACTCTCCTATACTGTCATTGTTCTCATAACAAAGTGCCATGAGCTCCTGCAGCTCACCTATGAATTTCTCGGGATCAAACTCGATCGGCTTGCCTATATGTATCATCTTATTGGGCGTGGTCTGCATGCCTTCTTCCGCCATCAGCTTCTCTTCATACAGCTTCTCGCCCGGACGCAATCCGGTATAAATGATCTTAATATCAACATCCGGTTTATAACCCGACAGCTTGATAAGGTTCCTTGCCAGTGTATCGATCTTTACCGGCTCGCCCATATCCAGAACGAATATCTCGCCGCCATGCGCATATGTTCCGGCCTGAAGCACCAGCGAAACAGCCTCCGGGATCGTCATAAAGTATCGTATGATATCGGGATGCGTTACCGTGACCGGACCGCCGTTTGCGATCTGCTTCTGGAAAAGCGGGACTACCGAACCGTTAGATCCGAGTACATTACCGAACCTTACCGCTACAAATTCGGTTCTTATTTTAGACGTATCTATCTTCTTATATATCCTTACACCCTCTTCATCCACCTCATGTTGGAACAGCTTGGGGATCCTATTTACCTTGCCGTCCTTTATAAGCTGGTTGAAGGACTGAATGACCATCTCGCACAAACGCTTGCTGGCTCCCATTATATTGGTAGGGTTAACCGCCTTGTCGGTGGATATCAGCACGAACCTCTCGCAACCGTTAAGCATAGCCGCATGCGCTGTCTTGTAAGTTCCTATAGCGTTATTCTTTATCGCCTCGCAAGGGCTGTCTTCCATAAGCGGTACATGCTTATGCGCAGCAGCATGATATACAACCTGCGGATGATATGTCTCAAATACGGCATTGATCCTTCTTGAATCCCTCACCGACCCTATCAGTACGATAAGATTAAGCCCCGGGTAATCGGTTCTAAGTTCCTGTTCTATTTCATAGGTACTGTTCTCATATATATCAAATATGATCAACAACTTAGGCTTATGTCCTGCGATCTGCCTGCAGAGCTCGGAACCGATCGATCCGCCGCCGCCCGTGACAAGAATGATCTTCCCTGTAAGGTAATTGAATATCTCATCAAGATTGACCTTTATCGCCTCACGTCCAAGCAGATCCTCTATCTTGACATTGCGCATCGAACTTACCGAAACCTCACCGTTTACAAGCTGATACATTCCGGGAAGGTTCTTAAGCTCGCATCCGGTTTCCTTACAGATCGTCAGGATCGCGCGTTTCTGGGCCACGTCCGAATTGGGAAGACAGACGTATATGGTCTTTATCGCATATTTCTCCACCGCATTCATGATCTCATCGCGGCCGCCTATGATGGGAACGCCGTCAATATACCGGTTCCACTTATTGGGATCATCATCCACAATACAGCATATCCTGTCTGATGTTTCCTTGGAATGGCTTACGTCCCTTAATATCATCTGACCCGCCGAACCTGCACCGATGAGCAGAACATTGTTCTCGCGCTCGACAGTCCTGAAACCGCCCTTAAGATCCATCAGCAGGAAAAACCTGTATGAAAATCTCAATCCTGCCACAAGAACAAACTGTATCACCGCACCGAAGATATAATAAGACATCGGCATCCTGTGAAAAAAGGTAATGCCGACCGTATGAACAACAAAACAGAGGGCAGAAGCTATCAGCATCCGCATAAGCTCGCTGTAGCTTGCAAACCGCCATATCGTCTTATACATGCGCTGCCTGGCAAATATCAGGATACATGCTATCGTATATATCGGGGCAAATCGTATGAAGGGTGTCAGATATTCCTCGGGGATAAGTCTCAACCTGCATTCAAATCTCAGCCATAGCGAAAACAGATAGGCAAAATTAACCGCAAAAATATCAAAGACAATAAGCACTGCTGCTATTGCCTTCCAATGTTCTATATGAAGTTTCCTTAGGATACTGTCTAATTTATCATTCATCGTCAGATCGGCGCCGATTTAACCCTGTCCTTTACCTCTCAAATACTTCATATATATTAGCATAGCAGGCAGGTTTTGACAAACCAAGACTTATGATATGTACTCTTTCACCGTAGCATTGATGGCTGACGACAATTCCTTCACTATACCAAGAAGGATCTTCCTGTCTTCTTCATTCATCTTTTCAACTGCATTCAACATACCCCTGCCCATTTCAATCGGATTAGATGCAAAATCATTCAGATCCGATGCTCCCGATCCGTTTATGATCTCAAACAGAAGCTCAACAAACTCCTGCCTCTTCTTATGGTCCATATTGCTGACCCATCTGTTTACGGAAGCATCCTTAACATAGGTATATCTGTGTATGTTGTCTGCCTTCTTAAACTCCGTACCGTCGATGATCCAGTTGAACGGATCATGCTGAAGCAGACCAAAACTCCTGCATTTTATGACTTCATAATTCTCCTGTGTCTGGAGTACCATTCCTACTACAGACGAACGTGGGACTGATTTCCGGATCCTGTCTTTTATCATCTTAAAGTCATCACCGTCAAGCACTCCTTCCGCAAACCCGGGGCCATCATGCGAATATACAAGGCTTATCCTATCGCGTACGTCAGGCAAGCACTTCATTGCTGCGTATACGGCAAGGTTTCCTCCCTTGGAATGTCCGCCTACCGTTATATCACCCCGAATGCTTCCTGCGATCGTGTTAAGGTATTGTACAGCCTTGGTCTGCGCCGGTACAGGAGTGATGAACGCCATATTGAAGTCCTCCTTCCATCCGGTCAGAGTTTCATCAGTTCCCCTGTATGCAACGTATACGAAACCATTCTCAAAAACACAGGTGACCGCAGAGAACTGTATCTCCCACTTAGGATCTACGATATTAACATATTCATGCAGCCTGATGCCGGAAAACCTCCGGCTCGCCGCCATGGCTTCATACAATCCACGGTTGACTCCTTCAAACCGTGCATCTGCATAAAGCTTTTCATATTCAGGGTTATCTTTAAGCTCTCCGACAGTAAGAGAATGACCGGCTGTTTCAAGCAGCTTATCAAACTTTAGATAGGAAAACTGGGATAAGACCAGTGAATCCACTTCATTAAACGGAAGTTCGTCAAGTGTTTTGTTTCCGTACTCAATTATATAATCGGTTATGTTTCCCATAAAATGATCATTTTATTCTCTCTTCGATAATATATCTCGGACGTTCCTTAACCTCAAGATATATCTTACCAACGTACTGCCCGACGACACCTATCGAAAACAGAACGAGGCCACCTATAAACCATAACGACAGCACTATGGACGTCCAGCCGCTTACAACATCTCCCGTCACGTATGAACGAAACGCATGGATCGCAAATGCTATGGCACAGAAGATAACAAAAACACCTGTCCCCATGATAAATGACATGGGCTTTATACTGAATGAAGTGATTCCCTCCACAGCAAGTTCAATCATCTTTTTGACCGAATATTTTGACTCTCCTGCAGCTCTTTTAAGCCGATCATAATAGACACAATCACTCTTATATCCTATCATCGGAACTATCCCTCTCAGAAACAGATTCCGCTCCTTGAACTGTGACAAGCCTTCAAGCGCCCTTGAACTCATCAGCCTAAAGTCAGCCTGATTATATATGCTCTTGGTTCCCATAAGCTTCATAATGCTGTAAAAACATTCCGCACTGGACCGTTTAAGAAAACTATCAGTCTTTCGGGAATTCCTGACGCCGTATACTATATCACAACCATCCGTATATCTATCAATCATATCTGAAACGACCCTGATATCATCCTGAAGATCAGCATCTATAGAAATAGCCGCGTCAACTTCCTCACGAACTGTCATCAGCCCAGCCAGCAAAGCGTTCTGGTGGCCCGCGTTAGCCGCCAGCTTAAGTCCCTGTATGCACTCATTTTCTTCCACGGCTTTGCTTATGATATTCCATGTATCATCCTTGCTTCCATCATCAACAAACAGTATAAAGCTGTCATCAGATATCTTATCTTCTGCAACTAACTGTCCTACCAGCTCCGTTAACTTCTGTATAGTCTCAGGAAGCACTTCCTGCTCATTATAACAAGGAACTACTATTGAAAGCTTCATATCAATCGCCTTTCCAATTTCAATCATTTAAAAAAATCATACTTATATGGAGTTATTATTTCATATGCCATAGCAATTATAACACTTTTTCATTATTTTTCACTATCTTATTTGCTTCAGTTCTCTCCATAGCTTCTTACGTTTTTTAGTTGTCTGATACCTTTATCTGAGCCTTAAGACAATTCATTTATAGATAAAACCCTGATATAATGCTATAATACTTCTCATAATCTGCAGCTTTATTAATCATTATACTTAAAAGAACTAGAATGGTTATGCCTACATAGATCATCCATTCTGGAATGCCGAAAAACAGCAGGCAGATCATAAGCGAGAGTATATCGGAAAGTACGATGGGACAACCTTTAAACCCAACAAGACTTTCTTACGCCTTAAGGCTGAGTATG
>JAFXVI010000092.1 GCA_017524595.1 Lachnospiraceae bacterium
ATCGTTGCGTTTGTTGTATTGCTGCCTGCCGTTATCTGTGCGGCTGTTATGTTCCTTGTATACAGGATAAATGTGATCGCAGGTGTGATAACAGAAGCAGTGATCAGCTGTTACATGCTCGCGTGCAGAAGCCTGTATAACGAGAGCATGAGAGTATATCGTGCCCTTGATAAGGATGATATAGATACCTCAAGGAAAGCGGTATCGATGATAGTAGGCAGGGATACAGATCTGCTTGATGAAGGCGGGATCATAAGAGCGACGGTTGAGACTGTGGCGGAGAACACTTCTGACGGAGTGATCGCTCCCATGTTTTATCTTGCACTGGGCGGTCCGATCCTGGGAGTTATATACAAAAGCGTCAATACCATGGACTCGATGATAGGATATAAGGATATAAGATATAAAGATATAGGATTTTTTGCTGCCAGACTGGATGATATCCTGAATTTTATTCCGGCAAGGCTGAGCGCGATCATGATGATATTTGCTGCATTTATTTTGGGCAGTGATTATAATGGCAAAAATGCTGTCAGGATATACAAAAGGGACAGACTGAATCATGCAAGCCCTAATTCTGCACAGTGTGAGAGCGTTTGCGCCGGAGCGCTTGGAATAAAGCTTGCGGGTCCGTCGTCATACTTTGGTAAGATGGTCGAAAAACCGTATATCGGAGATGAGTCAAGGGCAGTTGAAAAAGATGATATAGTAAAGGCAAACAGGCTGATGATAATTACGGCAGTGACAGCATTTGTCATTTGTGAACTGCTGTTGTGGCTTACAGCATTACAGATGGTATAGGGAAGAATACAATGACTGGATATAGGCACGGCGGCGACATTTACCGCAATAAAGTTGATATTGACTGTTCGGTGAGCATCAATCCCATGGACTGGCCGTATGAGCTTAAGCAGCGGATAGGGATAATCCTTGGTGATATGAGCAATATACATACTTATCCGGATATCACTTATGACGGGTTAAGAGCCGCTGTTGCGCGATATACGGATGAGCCGTTGCAAAGCGTGGTATGCGGTAACGGAGCGTCAGAACTTATAAGCAGCATCTGCAATCTTGTTAGCCCCCGAAGATTAATGCTTACGGCCCCATGCTACAGTGGTTATGAAAGAGCGGCCGCAGCTGCAGGAGCGGATGTTCTATATGCGTATACGGATGGAAAAAAGGGATATGCTGATACGGATGTCATTTTGGAATGTCTTGAAGGTCATTACGGATCATTTTCCAACGAAGATACGGATATGATCATTATTGGAAATCCTTCCAATCCGGCAGGCAGTCTTATACCGGTCGACATATACGAAAAGATCGTAAGATTATGCGAAGAGAAAGGAATAGTCCTTATTGTAGATGAATGTTTTGTAGAACTGTCCATGTCATCTGATGAATACAGGAGTACATATTCCTGTATCAGGGGCAGTACTCTTATCAGATTAAGAGCTCTTACCAAAAGCTTCAGACTTGCCGGATTAAGACTCGGATATGCTCTCTTTGAAGATGAAGACCTGGCCGGCAGATTATATGATTTTATGCCGGAGTGGAATGTATCAACTGTTGCTATGAAGATCGGAACCACATGCCTTGAATATGAATGCAGTCTTAATAAGGCCGCCAGATATATGAATGCATCATATGAATATATAAAGCGTGAGAGAAAGAGAGTATCTGATACTCTTAAAGGATTGGGGATCAGGGTATTTGACAGTTCGGTTAATTATATACTCATATACAGTGATACAGACCTGTATGAGGAACTGCTGAATAAGAAAATACTGATCAGGGATTGTAAGAATATCGTGGGACTTAATAAGGGTTACTTCAGAATTTCTTTAAGAGATACAGAAGACAACGACAAACTAATAGAGAGTATCAGGAGTGTCATAAAATCATTATGAAAGAATATGAATACGTGCTCCCTGATATGATCGAGAGCAGGAGCTTTGAGATCATAGAAGAAGAACTCACATCGAGGGGCATTAAGCTTAAGACCATGGCATCAGACACAGAATGCATTATTAAAAGCGGGCCGGTATATAAACGTGTCATACATACGACGGCTGATTTTGATTATGTGGATAATCTGGTATTCAGCGAGGATGCGCTGCCAAGGGCTTATGAACTTTTGTCATCGGGGTGCGTCATAGTAACGGATACCAATATGGCGCTTGCAGGGATAAACAAGACGGCAATTAATAAGCTTGGAATAGAATTATTCTGCTATATGTCTGATGGATCGGTTATTGCTGAAGCAAAAGACAGAGGCATGACAAGAGCAGCCGTAAGTATGGACAGGGCTGCTAAGCTTAATAAGCCGGTGATCTATGTGATCGGTAATGCTCCTACGGCGCTCATTTCCATTTGTGAAGCATATGAAGATTATAGGCATTCCGGGGGGAAAACGGACTATCATTTACCAGGACTTATCATAGGCGTACCTGTGGGATTTGTGAATGTAGTGACAGCCAAAGAACTCATTATGGACTGCGGTCTGCCTTATATAGTATCCAGGGGCAGGAAGGGCGGCAGCAATGTTGCGGCAGCCATAGTCAATGCGCTTGTTTATCAATTAACACGTTAAGCAGGAGTAAAGATGAATCCGGTTAACACGAAATTAAGAAAAGGATATACAACCGGAAGCTGTGCAGCAGCTGCTGCAGGGGCAGCTTCGTATATGTTGCTTACAGGAAAAACTCTTGTCAGAAAATCTATAATGACGCCCGCCGGAATAGTGTATGATGCTGATATAGAGGATATAAACAGGGGAGAAGGATGGGTAAGCTGCGCTGTACGTAAGGACAGCGGCGATGATCCGGATATCACTAACGGGTTGCTTATTTATGCCAGAGTAAGCATCGTTGAAAATGATGTTTCAGATAAAGCAAAACAAGGTATGTCTGTTGAGATCACGGGCGGCAGGGGAATAGGGGTCGTGACTAAGCCCGGCCTTGACAGACCTGTTGGAAGTTATGCCATCAATTCAATTCCTCTTGCGATGATAAGAGAGGAAGTCATAGCATCATCAGAACTTGCGGAGTATACAGGCAGTATTAATGTAGAGATTAGTGCTCCGGATGGAGAAGAGATAGCCGCCCGTACTTTTAACCCGAGGTTAGGTATAAAAGGCGGGATATCAATAATCGGCACAAGCGGAATAGTGGAACCTATGAGCAGCAGGGCGCTTCTTGATACAATCAGGCTTGAACTTGGACAGAGGAAGGGATCGGGTTATGACTATGCGGTGATCGCTCCAGGAAACTATGGAAGAGAGCTGCTCCTTAACGAGTTCGGGTATGATATCGATAAAAGCATAAAGTGCAGTAATTACATTGGAGAAACTGTCGATATGGCGTATGAGGCAGGATTTAAGAGGCTCCTTTTGGTAGGACATATAGGCAAGCTTGTCAAAGTGGCGGGCGGGATCATGAATACGCATTCAAGGGAAGCAGACTGCAGGATGGAGATACTTACAGCCCTTGCGGCGATCCATGGGGCAGACCGGAGCATATGTACATCGATCATGGAATGTGTGAATACGGAAGAAGCATTAAATCTTATTGATAAGGCAGGTCTTTTAAAGCCTGTTATGGATGAGGTCATTAAGAGGATAGAGGACCATCTTGCAGACAGAATAAGACGAAGAACGGATATCAAGGACGGATCATGTTCTAAGGATATGCAGGCATGTGTTGTCGTATACAGTAATGAATACGGAATACTTGGAATGAGTGAAGGGGTAAAGGAATGGTTCACTTTGTTGGAGCAGGAACAGGCGCAGCAGATTTAATAACTGTAAGAGGATTAAGACTTATAGAGAGCACGGATATTATCATATATACGGGGTCTTTGATCAATAAGAAATTACTTGATGGTGTCAAAGCCGGCTGTGAATTATATGACAGTGCATATATGACTCTTGATGAAGTCATAGACGTTATTAAGGCGGGTGATGCGGATGAAAGGGATATAGTCAGGCTTCATACGGGAGAACCCAGCATATACGGAGCCGTAAGGGAACAGATGGACAGACTTGATGAACTCGGTATAGCTTATGATTCCTGTCCGGGAGTAAGTGCCTGTTTCGGTGCGGCAGCAGATATGAATATTGAGTATACACTACCCGGGGTCTCGCAGACACTTATTATCACACGTATCGAGGGACGCACTCCTGTACCTGAAACGGAAAGTCTTGAATCCCTGGCAGCTCATCAATGTTCCATGGCAATATACTTAAGTGCGGGAATGCTTGATAAGGTTCAGGACAGCCTTATTAAGGGCGGACTAAAGCCCGATACTCCTGCAGCTATTGTATATAAGGCCACATGGGAAGATGAGAAAATAATAAGATGTAAGGTACAGGATCTGTATAAGACCGGACAGGATAACGGAATAGACAGATTGGCGGTAGTGCTTGTAGGAAATGCAATAGAACATGCATTGTATGATACCTCCAGACTATACGATGCGGGTTTTTCTACAGGCTACAGAGAAGCAAAGCATTAAGGAGCTTAACATGAATGTACGTCGGCTTATGATCATGACCTTTACTGACAGAGGCTATGAACTTGGAGCAGATATAAGTAACAGTATGAACGGAACTGACTGCATTAAGATCAGGGTTGAACGCATTGCGGCCGGAGCCCTGTATGAGAAGACTTCTTATGCATGGAAGAACGGTTACGATCTGTTGTTCATAAGTGCAGTCGGGATAGCAGTCAGGGCGATATCCGGATTGATAGATAATAAATTAAGCGACAGAGCAGTGATCGTGACGGATGAGAATGGGAGGTATGTGATCCCGATATTATCCGGGCATGTAGGCGGAGCAGATATCCTTGCCAGGTATATAGCAGGGTGTACAGGTGGCGAAGTTGTGATCACCTCTGCTTCAGATATAAGAGGAGTACCGGCTTTTGATGAATGGGCGGCTCATAATAATTTTTCGATCCTTAATAAGGTTCTTATAGCACCAATATATGACAGGGTATTATCAGGTCGGATCATAAGGCTGCTGTGTATAGATCATGAAGGAGAAGTTCCCTTTGAAAAATGTAATAGACGAATCATAGATGCCGGATCGAATTTGGTAAATGCCTGTGATGATACGCCGGATGTCATCATTTACGGTGGAATTGATATGAGTATCATCCCTGGGCTTATAAGAGAGTATTCGGCCGGTTCTCTGATCATGGCTGCAAGAAATCTGATCGTTGGCGTGGGATGTAAGCGAGGCACTTGCGAGGATAAGATTATGGCTCGTATCAGGACGGTGTGTGATGAACACGGGTTTGATACAAGGCTTATAGGCACTCTTGCGACCATAGATCTAAAGGCGGATGAAGAAGGGATAAGAAGCGTATGTGCGAATAACAGATGGAAACTTGAGACATATACCGCAGAACAGTTAAGAGAAGTAAAGGGTGATTTTGACTCATCGGAATTTGTGGAAAAGACGGTGGGTGTTGACAATGTATGTGAGAGGGCCGCGGTAAGAGCGGGCGGAAGACTGCTTATACCCAAAAGCATATATGATGGCGTGACCGTGGCTGTGGCAGTATGTGACCGTCTGTGAGGATAACAGAAGGATGATTAAGGACATGAAGAAAACGATTTACATAGTCGGAATAGGGCCGGGTGGCATGGATGGGATGACTATTGAAGCCGAAAGGGTTCTTGCGGGTGCGGATGTGATAGTAGGATATGAGACATATCTTGATCTTGTAAGAGATAAATATCCGGACGCAGAATACTTATCAACTCCCATGAGAAAAGAAAGAGAACGATGCATTATGGCGTTTGAAGCCGCCGGAAGCGGTAAGTCTGTTGTGATGATATGCAGTGGTGATGCAGGCGTTTACGGAATGGCATCGCTTATGTACGAAGAACTTGGGAAGAGGGACTGTGAAGAGTATGAGCTTAAGGTGGTGGCGGGAGTTAGTGCAGCCTTAAGCGGAGCGGCGCTTCTCGGAGCTCCGATAGGGCATGATTTCTGTGTGATAAGTTTAAGCGATCTTCTTACGCCATGGGAAGTTATAGTAAGAAGGCTTAAGGCAGCGGCTGAGGGAGATTTTGTTATAGTGCTGTATAATCCGTCCTCGCATAAGCGGGCAGACTATCTTAAGAAAGTGACAGATATACTGGGTGAATATTTAGAGCCGGACAGGATATGCGGCATTGCCCGTCTCATAGGAAGAGAAGGGCAGGATAAGTGGCTCTGCAGACTGGATGAACTTAGTGAAGTGGGAGCGGATATGTTCAGTACCGTGTTCATAGGCTCATCAACTACAAGGATAATAGACGGACACATGGTTACTCCAAGAGGATATAAGTAAGAGTATGAATATACTGATATTTGGTGGAACAAGTGAAGCGCATTCATTGTCTGATGACCTGACAGACAGTGGCATAGCCCACACTTTATCCGTAGCAACTAAATACGGTGAGCAGGTATTGGGAAGTGTAAGTTCGGTAAGACGTGTCTGTGTCGGCAGGCTGGATGATATTGCCATTACGGAGTTTATAAAGAAGGATGGTTATGATCTTATAATAGATGCCACACACCCTTACGCGACAAAGATAACAGAGAATATTTGCAAGGCTGTAAGATGTGTGAATGATTCAAGTGACAGTGAAAAAGTAAGAGCGGTAAGACTTATAAGAGAATGCGATAAAGTCAATGAACGACTGAGTACTTATGATAAAGCGTATACATATTCTGATGCAGATCAGGCTGCGAGTTGTCTTAAGAACACATCCGGCAACATATTGCTCACAACGGGCAGCAAGGACTTAAGTATATATACGCAGATATTGGGTCCGGACAGTTTACCAAGACTGTATGCGAGAGTGATACCAAGTATAGAAAGCATAAATGCATGTGAGGAAGCCGGTATAGATACTTCTCATATCATAGCCATGCAGGGTCCATTTGGTACGGATATCAATAAAGCACTGATAAGGCAGTATGATATCAGGCATATCGTCACCAAAGACAGCGGTATGGCAGGCGGAACAAAGAGTAAGACAGACGCTGCGATAGAATGCGGTATATCAGTCCATATGATATCAAGGCCTGCAGACAGTACAGGTATTAAGACAGCCGGATATAGAGAAGTACTTAATATGATAGTGGCTTTTGCAGGCGCTGATAAACATGTGTCAGAACGTTATGCTGTGTCTTCTCCCGATGGGGCAGCCGGTAAGGAACCGTTACTTTCTATCAGACTCATAGGCATGGGGATGGGTGATGAGGGAAGCATAACGAAAGAAGCTTACAGGATAATAAAGGACGCAGATGTTGTATTGGGCTCTAAGAGACTTATAGATATTTGCAAAGCAAAACTGCATAATGATAAAGCGAAATATGCTCCGATATATAAGCCGCAGGAGATAGTCGACTATATTGATGATCATGTGAAAAGACATGATGTATCAAGCAATGATAAGCCGGGAACACTTGCGATACTTTTTTCGGGTGACAGTGGATTTAACAGCGGCTGTAAAAATGTATACGAGGCCATAAGCCAAAAGATTAAAGATGGGGTGGCGGCTGATCTAAGGATATGTCCCGGGATATCTTCCGTATCGTATCTGGCGTCAAGGATAGGTCGTTCGTATGATGAAGCATTTATATGTTCGATGCATGGAAAGGGAGAAGAGAGTATATACAGGGCAGCGTCATATGTGAGGATCAATTCCGACGTATATACGCTTACGGGTGGATGTAAGGATATACTTAAGCTGGCAGGGATACTCAGCAAAGCAGGGCTTGGAGAGTGTATGATAACTGCGGCCTCGGATATGTCATCGCCTTATGAACGGATCGTTACGGACAGTGCCGACAGATATTCAGAAGGTGCCGTGCTTAAGGATGATGATGCCGACAGGTCTTTATATACCTGTCATATTTATAATCCTGCCCCGATTGAAAGAAACGTGGCAGCAGGCTTAAGTCCGGAAGAATTCATAAGGGGCGATGTGCCGATGACGAAGGAAGAAGTCAGAGCTGTGACAATAGATAAGCTTAAGTTAAGACCGGGGAGCCGTGTGCTTGATATAGGATGCGGCACGGGATCTGTGACGGTTGAAATTGCAGGGCTTATCCCTGACGGCATGGTGTATGCATATGATATTAGTGATAAGGCTGTAGAATTAACTGTATACAATGTACGCGCGCACAGACTGCCAAATGTAGTCGTAAGAAAGGGGTCAGTGCCGGAAGTCATATGCTCAGATGAAGGCTTTTCCGGGGAAATAACACATGCATTTATAGGCGGCAATAAGGGCAGGCTTACACATATACTTGACTGTCTT
Organism: Lachnospiraceae bacterium; assembly: GCA_017524595.1. Classification (GTDB taxonomy): domain Bacteria; phylum Bacillota; class Clostridia; order Lachnospirales; family Lachnospiraceae; genus UBA2868. Next base: position 8,329 of record JAFXVI010000092.1, read on the forward strand.
AAGGAGATGAGCATAGATCAGGCGGCAGATGGCGGAATAAGGGTCGTGCTTAATGCGATCACGGATAAGACAAGGGATACGCTTAAGTCATGGATAAGTGATAATGAAGTACATGGATACGATCTGGTGAAGGTAGGAGTAAGCCGCAGTGATGAACTGATACCGGAGAATGAAGTATATATTTATTCATTTGTGTTGTGAGAGGTAAAGTCATGTCATACAGATTCTTTGAAAATAAGGAATGTGAATACTATCCCTGTCATAAAGGGATTGATAAGATCAATTGTCTGTTTTGCTACTGTCCCATGTATCATATTGAGGATTGTCCGGGCAATCCGGCCTATAAGATCAAGGATGGTATAAAAGTCAGGGTATGTACGGAGTGTACATACCCGCATGAAGCAGATAATTATGACAGGATAAATGAGAAGATAAGAGAACAAAGGATGCGTGATGCAAATGGCTGACAGCAGAATTATGATAGCCGGGGCATGCAGCGGCAGCGGTAAGACAATGATCACATGCGGCCTTATGCGTATATTTAAGGAAGCCGGATTAAGAGTAGCACCATTTAAGTGCGGTCCGGATTATATAGATCCGATGTATCACAGGGTTGCACTCGGTATGGAAGCACAGACACTCTTGAAGGATGGGTCTGTAGCTGGTGGGGGTAATCTTGATACATATTTTACTGACAGAAATACTACGATCGATCTTCTGTATGAGGGAGGGTACGGTTCATCGGATATTGCGATAATAGAGGGTGTAATGGGCTTGTACGACGGACTGGGAGGAACATCACTTACGGGCTCGTCTTATGAACTGGCTCATGTAACAAAGACGCCGATAATACTTGTTGTCGATGCCAAAGGGATGGGCAGGTCCATACTTGCGCTTATAAAGGGATTTTTAGATTATGATGAGCATAAGCTTATTTGCGGGATCATACTTAACCGCGTAAGTAAGACATATTATGAGAAGCTGAAGGTTCATATAGAAGATGAACTTGGTATCACAGTGACCGGATACGTCCCTGATGATCCGAAGCTTCATGTCGGCAGCAGGCATTTGGGTCTTATGACGCCGACAGCTGCCGGATGTGAAGGCAGAATTAACACTATGGATCCGGGAACACACATAGCGCATGTATCGAAAATAATAGAGTCATCGGCCGGAATGATAAGAGATTACGTTAATATAAGAGTGATCCGGTCAATTGCAGACAAAGCGGAAAGACTTAACAAGCCGGAACATTCCGCTTCTGTGCCGGTCCTGCCTTTTGTGGAAAAAAGGAAAATAAGGAAAATGGCAGTGGCCATAGATGAAGCCTTTTGTTTTTACTACAGGGAGAATCTGCGTTATCTTAAGGCGGCGGGTATAGAATTTATTCCGTTCAGCCCTCTTCATGATACGGAGATACCTGAAAATATAGATGCGATTATGCTTGGAGGAGGGTATCCGGAAGAATATCTTAAGGAATTATCAAATAATATTCCTATGCTTGACTGTATAAGAAGCGCCGCCGGATGCGGTATATATATAATCGCCGAGTGTGGAGGCTTTATGTATCTTCAGGAGGCTATAGAAGACAGAAAAGGAATGGCTTTTAAGATGGCGGGAGTTCTCCCGGGAATCTGTAGATGGAAGGGCAGGCTCACAAGGTTTGGATATGTAGAGCTTTCAATAGATAAGTTAAGACTCAGGGGTCATGAATTTCATTATTACGACAGCGACAGTAACGGTGAGGATGTATGCGTGACCAAAGCAAGCACCGGCAGGAAATACAAGGCCATGTATGCTGCAGATAATATACTTGCCGGATTTGCACATCTTTATTATCGTTCAGGCAGATATAACGATAATCATGAAGGTCGATAAATCCCTGTATACTCAGTACAGTACCGTTATCCTGCTCCGTACTGCTTCATATGAGCCTTGATTGCATCAAAGGTCTTGTCACTTATATAATGTTCTACGCGGCACGCATCCTCGGAAGCGGTTTTTTCATCGACACCCAGATTGATAAGCAGTTTTGTAAGAACCGTGTGGCGTTCATATATGCATTTTGCAAGTGATTCACCTGCTTCAGTCAGCTTATAATAACCGTCGGAATCCTTTTTTACAAGTCCTTCATCCTTAAGCAGTCCTACGGCGCGGCTGACAGATGGCTTTGAATATCCCAGGTAGTCTGCGATATCAATCCCGCGTACAGCATTTGATTTCTGTGAAAGGACATATATTGTTTCGAGATACATTTCTCCAGATTCCTGTAATGCCATAAAAGCCTCCTTTTAAGAACATAATTACACCAACTTGCCACAAAAGAAAAGATTACCGATCGGCAATGATGGATCAGTTTCATCCGTCTAACAAATATAATAATTTTATCATCGCATCTGGTGAAAAGCAAATATATAAATCATTTAAAGTTTGATAAACCCCTTGTTATATGGTACATTATTTCCAAGCTTAGATGCGCCGCCACAGTAAGTGCTGTTGTGGTTATGTTATCTGATAATTATCGATGTGCGATAACCTGTTCTGCATGAAGTTATCATGTGATCATCATAGGAGGATAAATGAAAGGACCAAACAGAGAGCTTCCAATATTATATCTTGTTGTTCCCTGTTATAATGAGGAAGAGATAATAATGGAGAGCGCCGAAGTTATGAAAGCCAAGATGTGTGAGCTTATATCATCGGGCGTCATAGGAAAAAACAGCAGGATAATGTTTGTTAACGATGGCAGCACGGATGATACATTTGCATTGTTATCAGACGTGGCCAAGAAAGATGATATCTTTATCGTTGTATCGCTCGTAGGAAATACAGGTCATCAAAATGCAATCTGGGCGGGGATCATGACTGCAGAGAAGGCCGATGTCGTCGTAACAATCGATGCCGATCTTCAGCAGGATATAAATGCGCTCCCTAAATTTTTGGAAAGCTATAAAAATGGTGCCGAGGTAGTATACGGAGTCAGGAATAACAGAGAAAGCGATGGCGTTTTTAAGAAATTATCAGCGCTTGCATATTACAGATTCATGCATCTTATGGGGAGCAGGATCCTTGAAAATCATGCTGACTACAGGCTTATATCACGTAAGGTGATCAATGCTCTGAAGGAATACAATGAAAGTAATCTTTTCTTAAGAGGTTTGATCCCTTCTTTGGGTTTTCCTTCGGATATTGTGTATTTTGATACAAAAGAACGTACCGGAGGTAAAACCAAATATACCCTGTCCAAGATGTTTAAGCTGGCTACAGACGGAATAACATCCTTTACGATAAGACCCCTGAGGATTATATCTTTCACAGGATTTTTCACAATACTTTTCGGCATTATCCTGAGTATCATAAGTATTGTTGAATGGATTCAGGGGAAAAATGTTCCGGGTTATACGACATTGCTGCTTGTATTACTGTTTATGTCCGGACTCATTCTGCTGTCTCTTGGGGTGATAGGAGAATATCTTGGCAAGATATATCTTGAGACCAAGAACAGGCCAAAGTATCTGATCGATTGTGTGATATGTTCGGGAAATGAAAATGACGATTGATATACATGCAGATGATTATGCATTAACGGTAAACACATCCAGAGATATTCTTGAGTGTATGCTTGCAGGCAAGCTTGACAGCATCAGTATAGTACCAAATACCAGATGCTTTGATGAATGTATGGATATGTTGTACTTGGCAATTCCTTCAATGCCTTTTCTGCCTCTGTTGAGTGTGCATATCAATCTGGTAGAAGGTATATCTCTGGCAGATTCCGGCTTTTCGGAGTATCTTGATTTTTCCTGGGGACAGTTATTCCGGTATTCATATATGTTGTCTTCTGACAGCGGCATACGGCGTGGGATAAAAGCAGAGATCGCAACACAGATTGAAAAATGCATGCAGGCGATAGATAAATGTATTAAGATCGCTTCAGAAAACGGTGTAAAGTGCAATCAGAAGGGTCTTCGTATTGACAGCCACCAGCACACTCATCATCTGCCGATAGTATGGAAAGCAATAACTTCGATAATAGAAGAGAATGAATATGATGTTGAGTATATCCGCTGTTCAAGGGAGCCGCTTTTCGTTTTTCTGACTGTTCCCGATCTGTACGCAACCTATCGACCCGTAAATGCTGTTAAGAATCTGATCCTGTCTGTGTATTCCGGTAAGATAGACCGTTATTGTAAAAAGAGAGGGCTGCATCAGATGTATTTGTGGGGACTTCTTATGAGCGGTCAAATGGACTATGAAAGAATAGACAGGCTAAGAAAAGCAATGGAAAAAAAGGCGAGGACTTCCGGCCGGGATCTTGAAATACTTTTTCATCCGGGCAGGGCGCTTAAAGATGAGATGGGTGAAGGATTTGGTTCGCCGTCAGCTAAAGAGTTCTATTTGAGCAATAATCGTACAGTGGAAAAGAATGCATTGGACAAGCTCCGTTAACATTTATTTTGTCAATTTAAAATCAATTATGCAAAGGGTGGCTTTTCTCTCTTATCTGCCGTTATGAATAGAAAAATATCATTTTTGTAAAAGGGGTTTGAGCCGAATGAACTGCATTCCTTTTACGGTGAATTATATGCTTGCTAATCATTAAAGTTCAGCTTATAATTGTAATGTTCATGAAATTTTGTTTGATCAACAGAGGGGAATAAATAACAGGCGGAGGGATCATTATATGCGCAGACTTTTGGAACTTCTTTTTTTGATGACGGCTTCTTTCACCATTTCCTTAGTATTTCCCGAATATACTTATGCGATGGAGATAATGGATATGACTGCGCCGGTAGTACCATATGAGACTATCATACCGGTTGTTTCGACTGATCTTGCAATACCGGTCGTACAGGAACCGGCACCTGCGCCGGCAATGACTTATATAGATATCAGTATCGATAATCAGATGCTTGCATATTACGTTAATGGTTCGCCGGTTCTCGTTACACCATGTGTTACGGGCAAGCCGGGTAGGAGCACTCCCAGGGGTGTTTTTGCAATAAACAGCTGTGTTCCGGGTAAATATCTTAACGGTCCCACATGGCATGTATGGGTTGACCGCTGGATGCGCTTCTGCGGGAATGTCGGTATACATGATGCTAACTGGCGTAAGCAGTTTGGCGGTGAGATATATAAGAGCAACGGTTCGCATGGTTGTGTGAATATTCCTCATGATCAGGCCGTGCTGCTGTACAGCATGGTCGGTGTCGGAACTCCGGTTATAGTACATTAGTTTACTTCTGTAGTTTTCATCGGTTTCATACATGTTCAGTGTAATATAAAGAATAGCTTGCCGGATTATGGTTTGGTAAGCGTCAGGGGCTATAGTTCAGTTGGGAGAACGCTTGCATGGCATGCAAGAGGTCACC
>JAFXVI010000093.1 GCA_017524595.1 Lachnospiraceae bacterium
AGAGAGCCAGATGTATACGCCGGCATCAGAGGTGGCAGATTTCCTTAAGAATGACAGGAGCAAGCCGTTCATCATGTGTGAGTACTCCCACGCCATGGGTAATTCCTGCGGAGCGATGGATAAATACACGGAAATGACGGAAACAGAGCCCATGTTCCAGGGTGGATTCATCTGGGATTATATAGACCAGTCGATCACAAAGAAGGACAGATACGGCAGAGAGTTTCAGGCCTACGGAGGTGATTTTGACGACAGGCCGAATGATGGTGAATTCAGCGGCAACGGTATCGTTTATGCTCCTGACAGGCTGCCTTCTCCAAAGATGCAGGCGGTCAAGTATAACTATCAGGGTATAAAGATCACTATCACTGATGATGACAGGATAGAGATAAAGAACAGGTATCTGTTTACCGGAACCGGTGAGTTTTACTGCATTGTTCTTCTTGAAAAAGAAGGCGAGATGATAAACAGCAGCGAGTTAAGGACAGATGTGGCTCCGCTTGAGACAGGAAGTTATAAGATACCGTTTGAGATACCATCGGATGATGGCGAGTATGTGCTCACTGTATCTTTCAGGCTTAAGGAGAACAGGATATATGCACCGGCAGGTCATGAACTGGCATTTGAGCAGAAGGTATACGGCAGATATGACGGTGGAGAGTTCAAGAATGAAAGCGGCGGGGATAAATGCCCGAAACTTATAACCGGGTATAACAATCTGGGTATCAGGGGCGATAATTTTGAAGTAATGTTCAATAAGCGTACAGGAGAGCTTATCTCTTACAAGTATGGTGGAAAGCAGATGCTTAAGAGTATTCCGAGGCCTAATTTCTGGAGAGCGCCAACCGCCAATGATAATGGCAATCTCATGCAGTACAGGTATGCACAGTGGAAGATCGCCAGCATGTATGCAAACGTAAGGAAGAGGGGCAGATATGAGGAGAATCCTTTTGCATATATTCCGGTCACATCCTATGAGGCTTTGGAAGACAGGGTAGTTGTTAATTGCCACTATAATATGCCGACCACACCTGAGAGTGAATGCTTTGTAAAGTATTCTGTGTTTGCCGATGGCACTGTTGAAACAGAGCTTACCTATGAGCCTGTTAAGGAACTTGCTGATATGCCGGAGTTCGGTATGATGTTTAAGATGGATGCTGATTTTCACAGGCTTAAATGGTACGGATACGGACCGGAAGAAACCTATAGTGACAGAGTCAGGGGTGCAAAGCTGTCAGTGTTTGAGGCTGAGGTCAGCGATATGCCTGCCTATCTTGTCCCCCAGGAGTGCGGCAATCATGAGGGGGTCAGGTATGCTTATGTCTGTGATGACAACGGTCACGGACTAAGGTTGAGCGCGGATTCCATGAGCTTAAGCGTGCTCCCCTATACGCCGCATGAACTTGAAAATGCTGCACACGCTTATGAACTACCGGACATTCATTATACGGTAGTAAGACCTGCTCTTGGAAGAATGGGTATAGCGGGAGATGATTCATGGGGCGCGATGACACATAAGGAATTTCTGCTTGACTGTAGTGGGAAGATGTGTTTTATGTTCTCATTTAAGGGCTGCTGATTTATCTTTAAATTCAGGGCAAAGTATGATATGATGTATCTGTTTAAGACAGCTTATCAGTCTGTCATGAACATGCAAAAATATGATTTAGGAGGGATTTTTCAATGGGATTGATTTCAGCTGCAATGGGTGCTGCTTCAAGCGCACTGGCGGATTCATGGCGTGAGTATTTCTACTGTGAGGCCATGAGCCCGGATGTATTGGTGGTCAAGGGTGCCAAGCGTGTGAACAAGTCACACAGCTCAAATACCAAGGGTGATGAGAATATAATCAGCAATGGTTCGATAGTAGCGGTAAACGACGGACAGTGTATGCTGATCGTTGATCAGGGCAAGGTAGTTGAATTATGTGCCGAGCCCGGCGAGTTTGTATATGATGAGTCTACAGAGCCGAGTATCTTTTACGGCAGCCTGGGACAGAGCATCAAGGACACCTTTGCTCAGATCGGTAAGAGGCTGACATTCGGCGGCGATACAGCCAAGGACCAAAGAGTGTATTACATCAATACTAAGGAAATAATAGGCAATAAGTATGGTACGGTCAATCCGGTGCCTTTCAGGGTTGTAGACAGGAATATCAATCTGGATGTTGATATTTCGATCCGTTGCCATGGCGAGTATTCATACAAGATAGTAGATCCTATTCTGTTCTATACGAACGTTTGCGGCAATGTTGCTTCGTCATACAACAGGGATGAGATAGACGGACAGCTTAAGTCAGAGCTTATGACGGCGCTTCAGCCTGCATTTGCCAAGATCTCGGAGCAGGGCATACGTTACAGTGCTCTTCCGGGCCATACGACAGAGATCGCCGATGCGTTAAATGAGGTTCTTTCCAAGAAGTGGAGTGAGCTTCGCGGCGTGGAGGTTGTATCATTCGGCGTTAATTCCGTGACAGCATCACCGGAAGACGAGCAGATGATCAAGGATCTGCAGAGGACGGCAACGATGAAGGATGCTTCCATGGGCGCTGCAGCGCTTACGGCAGCACAGGCAGATGCGATGAAGGCAGCAGCGAGCAATACAAGCGCAGGCCCTATGATGGCCTTCGCAGGAATGAATATGGCACAGCAGGCAGGCGGAGCCAATGCGGCTTCACTGTATGCAATGGGCGCACAGCAGCAGGCAGCACAGGCACAGAGCGCACCCGCGGCAGCAGGCTGGACCTGCTCATGTGGCAAGAGCGGCAACACCGGCAAGTTCTGCGTAGAGTGCGGAGCTCCGCAGCCAAGTCAGGAAGGTTGGACCTGCTCATGCGGAACAGTAAACAAAGGAAAGTTCTGCAGCAACTGCGGTGCCAAGAAGCCGGAAGGCGCTCCCGTATATAAATGTGATAAGTGCGGCTGGGAACCCGAGGATAAGAGTAATCCGCCGAAGTTCTGCCCTCAGTGTGGTGACAAATTTGATGATGACGATGTCGTTAAGTAATTAAATATTAGTAGATATTTTTAGCGCCCGGGTATTGTTTACCCGGGTGCATTTTTGTATAATTAGAGGTTGAAAGTGTGACGCGAGTACAGCCATGTGAGGCTTAGGGAAGCGATACGCTAATTATGAGAATATACAGGAGAACACAATGAAGAAAAGAGAAGACATCCATAAGATACTGATCATCGGTTCGGGGCCTATCATCATAGGACAGGCTTGTGAATTTGACTATTCGGGAACTCAGGCCTGCAAGGCTCTTAAGAAGCTCGGATATGATATCGTTTTAGTCAATTCCAATCCTGCTACGATAATGACAGATCCCGAGACAGCTGATGTTACTTATATCGAGCCGCTTAATGTCGAGAGGCTTACACAGATAATCGAGAAGGAAAGACCGGATGGATTACTGCCTAATCTGGGTGGACAGACCGGTCTTAATCTTTGCTCCGAACTGTATAAGACGGGTGTACTCGACAAATACGGAGTAAAAGTCATCGGAGTTCAGGTGGATGCCATAGAGAGAGGCGAGGACAGGATAGAATTCAAGAATACGATGAACGAGCTGGGAATAGAGATGGCGCGTTCAGAGGTGGCGTATTCAGTGGATGATGCTCTGAAGATAGCAGATAAGCTTGGATATCCAGTTGTACTCCGTCCTGCATACACTATGGGTGGCGCAGGCGGTGGACTTGTTTATAACGTGGAAGAGCTTAAGACAGTATGCGAAAGAGGACTCCAGGCAAGCCTTGTGGGTCAGGTGCTTGTTGAGGAATCAGTGCTCGGATGGGAGGAACTGGAGCTTGAGGTAGTAAGAGATGCGACCGGCAAGATGATAACAGTTTGCTTTATCGAGAATATTGATCCTTTGGGAGTACATACGGGTGATTCGTTCTGCAGCGCTCCAATGCTTACGATACCTGAGGATGTTCAGGAAGAGCTTCAGCGCCAGGCTTATAAGATAGTTGACAAGATACAGGTCATCGGCGGTACCAATGTACAGTTTGCAAGGAACACCCAGACGGGCAGGATAATAGTGATAGAAATAAATCCACGTACATCAAGATCGTCAGCGCTTGCTTCAAAGGCTACAGGTTTCCCGATAGCACTTGTATCGGCAATGCTTGCAGCCGGGCTTGATCTTAAGGATATACCCTGTGGCAAGTACGGGACACTTGATAATTACAAGCCTGACGGCGATTACATCGTTATCAAATATGCACGCTGGGCATTTGAAAAGTTCAAGGGTGCGGAAGACAAGCTGGGTACCCAGATGCGTGCCGTCGGCGAAGTCATGAGTATCGGCAAGACATATAAGGAGGCTTTCCAGAAAGCCATAAGGTCACTTGAGATCGGAAGATATGGTCTTGGCGGCGCGAGGGATTTTGCGGACAGAAGCAAGAAGGAGCTTATGGATATGCTCCATGAACCGACTTCAGAGCGGCAGTTTATCATGTATGAAGCAATACGTAAGGGCGCTACGGTAGATGAACTGTATGAGATCACTAAGATAAAGCCCTATTTCATCGAACAGATGCAGGAACTTGTATTTGAAGAGGAAACCATTAAGACCTATAAGGGTTCGGTTCCACCAGATGAGGTACTTACAGCTGCCAAGAAAGACGGGTTCTCTGACAAGTATTTAAGCAAGCTCCTTGATGTGTCAGAGGAAGAGATAAGAAATGCAAGGATAAGACTAAGTGTTGTGGAAGCATGGGAAGGCGTTCATGTAAGCGGAACGCAGGACAGTGCATATTACTACAGCTCATATAACATGAAGGACAGCAATCCCATTAATGAGGATACCAGGAAAGTAATGATCTTAGGCGGAGGGCCTAACAGGATAGGCCAGGGTATCGAATTTGACTACTGTTGTGTTCATGCGGCCAAGGCACTTAAGAAGCTCGGGTTTGAGACGATAATAGTCAACTGTAATCCCGAGACGGTATCAACGGATTATGATACATCTGACAAGCTGTATTTTGAACCGCTTACGCTTGAGGATGTATTGAGCATATACGAGAAAGAGAAGCCTCTTGGAGTCATAGCTCAGTTCGGCGGACAGACACCGCTTAACCTTGCGGCTGACCTTAAGAAGTATGGAGTCAATATCCTTGGAACAACTCCTGAGACGATAGATCTTGCAGAGGACAGGGATCAGTTCAGAGCCATGATGGACAAGCTGGATATCCCGATGCCGGAATCAGGTATGGCTGTCAATATTGAGGAAGCGCTTGAATGTGCAAGGAAGATAGGATATCCGGTAATGGTGCGTCCTTCATATGTACTCGGCGGACGTGGCATGGAAGTAGTACACGATGATGAGCATATGAAGGTATATATGGCGGCTGCTGTAGGTGTGACGCCTGACAGACCGATTCTCATCGACAGGTTCTTAAATAATGCGCTTGAATGCGAAGCCGATGCGATAAGTGACGGAGAGCATGTATTCGTGCCTGCTGTCATGGAGCACATTGAGCTGGCCGGAATACATTCGGGTGATTCTGCATGCGTGCTTCCATCAATAAACATTTCACCTGAAAATGTAGAGACGATAAAGACTTATACAAGGAAGATAGCACAGGAGATGAACGTGCGCGGCCTTATGAACATGCAGTATGCGATAGAGGATGACAAGGTATACGTTCTTGAGGCGAATCCGAGGGCTTCACGTACCGTACCGCTGGTTTCCAAGGTATGTAACATAAGGATGGTGCCTATAGCAACAGAGATCATAACCATGCCCCTTACAGGCAATCCGTCACCGGTGCCGTCACTTACCGAGAAGAATTTCAAACATTGCGGAGTTAAGGAAGCTGTGTTCCCGTTCAATATGTTCCAGGAGGTAGATCCCCTGCTTGGTCCTGAGATGAGGTCAACGGGCGAAGTGCTTGGTATGGCGCAGACATTTGGTGAGGCATATTTCAAGGCACAGGAAGCTACACAGACAAGACTTCCGCTTGAAGGATCTGTACTTATCAGTGTTAATGACAGGGATAAGTCTGAGCTTGTTGAGGTTGCCGGAATGTTTAATGACTGCGGCTTTAAGATAGTAGCAACAGGCGGAACATACGATATGATAGTTAAGGCAGGAATACCTGCGACCAAGATATTCAAGCTTCAGCAGGGTCGTCCCAATGTGCTTGATGCGATAACCAATAATGAGGTTGACCTTGTTATAAATACCCCTGATGACAAGAAGGGTGCTATGGATGACAGCTACATAAGGAAGGGAGTCATCAAGGCCCGGATACCCTATGTTACAACTATGGCAGCCGCAAGAGCATCTGCCCAGGGTATAAAGGCCATGCAGGACAAGGCATCCGGTGTAAAATCACTGCAGAGGTTCCACTCGGAGATAGAATAAAATCATACAGAAGTACAGAATTATCAGAATAATAAGTGAAAGAAACAGGATAGGAGAATCGCCATGTTGGATATGAAGTTTGTCAGGGAGAATCCTGACATAGTCAAACAGAATCTTAAGAACAAGTTCCAGGAGGAGAAGCTTCCATTAGTAGATGAGGTCATAGAGCTTGATGCAAGGTCACGCGCGGCCAAGCAGGAAGCGGATGATCTGCGCTCTAACCGTAATAAGATAAGCAAGCAGATAGGCGCATTGATGGCACAGGGTAAGAAGGAAGAAGCCGAGGAGATCAAGAAGCAGGTTACTGCCAATTCTGAGCGTCTTGCCGAGCTTGAAGCATTGGAAACTGAACTTTCTGAGAAGGTTACCAATATCATGATGGTGATCCCCAATATAATCGATCCGTCTGTGCCTATCGGCAGGGATGATTCCGAGAATGTTGAGGTAACAAAATATGGCGAGCCTAACGTTCCTGATTTTGAAATACCGTATCATACGGACATAATGGAGAGGTTTGACGGCATCGATCTGGATGCGGCAGGTAGGGTTGCAGGCAACGGTTTCTATTATCTCATGGGCGATATAGCAAGGCTGCATTCAGCGGTTATAGCCTATGCGCGTGACTTTATGATAGACAGGGGTTTCACCTATTGTGTACCTCCGTTTATGATCAGGAGCAATGTGGTCACAGGTGTCATGAGCTTTGCGGAGATGGATGCGATGATGTATAAGATCGAGGGCGAGGATCTGTACCTTATCGGTACCAGCGAACATTCGATGATAGGCAAGTTCATAAACACGATACTTGAAGAGGATTCACTTCCAAAGACGCTCACCAGCTATTCACCGTGCTTCCGTAAGGAGAAGGGTGCTCATGGTATAGAGGAGCGCGGTGTATACAGGATACATCAGTTTGAGAAACAGGAGATGATCGTTGTATGTAAGCCCGAGGAATCGCCGATGTGGTTTGACAAGCTGTGGCAGAATACGGTCGATCTGTTCCGCTCGATGGATATTCCGGTACGTACCCTTGAGTGCTGCTCGGGCGATCTTGCAGATCTTAAGGTAAAATCATTCGACGTGGAGGCATGGAGCCCGAGACAGAAAAAGTATTTTGAGGTAGGAAGCTGTTCAAACCTCGGAGACGCTCAGGCAAGAAGGCTTAAGATAAGGGTAAACGGCGAGAACGGCAAGTATTTTGCACATACGTTAAACAACACGGTTGTGGCACCTCCGCGTATGCTGATAGCTTTTCTTGAGAATAATCTGAATGCGGATGGAAGCGTAAACATCCCGGAGGTTCTCCGTCCTTACATGGGCGGCAAGGATAAGCTGATCCCCGAGAGGTAAATATGTACACATACATTCACAAAACACAATATTACGAGACCGATCAGATGGGAGTGATCCATCATTCCAATTATATCCGTTGGTTTGAGGAAGCGCGTACCGCCTTTATGGATGATCGCGGATATGCATATGCAAGGCTTGAGCATGAAGGCATAATTAGTCCGGTGCTTACGGTTGAGTGCGAATACCGTAAGATGATCCATTACGGTGACACAGCCAGGATAGAGGTTTCGCTTGAGAAGTTCAACGGGATCAAGATGATAGTCGGATATAAAGTATACCTCGACAGCACAGGTGAACTGTGTACTGTAGGCAAGTCAAGCCACTGTTTCCTAAACCGTGATCATAAGCCGGTATCCATGAAGAAGAGCAATCCTGAATTTTATGAGGCGATGCTTGGTTCTAAATAATCTCTTTAAGTATAGTCGTGATGAATGAGGAAGTAATATGGAGCAGCAGGATAAGCGTCTGGCAGTTCTGATAGACGCCGAGAATATTTCTATAAGATATATCAAGTTCATATTGGATGAGATATCCAACTATGGCGTTGCCACGTTCAAAAGAGCATACGGCGATTGGACCAATCCATCTACATCCGGATGGAAGGAAGTAGTGCTTAAGAATTCTATCACCCCTGTCCAGCAGTACAGCTATACACAGGGTAAGAATTCGACGGATTCAGCCATGATAATCGATGCGATGGACATGCTTTATTCCGGCAAGGTGGACGGTTTCTGTATTGTGAGCAGCGACAGTGATTTTACCAGGCTGGCAGCACGCTTAAGGGAAGCCGGGATGCTTGTCATTGGAATGGGTGAGAAGAAGACGGTTGAAGCATTCAGGGCCTCATGCTCGCTGTTTAAGTATCTTGAAGTGCTTGCAGCAGAAGAAACGCAGGGAGGCGATACCTCTCGCGAGGATATCGAGGAGACTATCCTAAAGATCATCACTGATAACGATGCCAATGACAAGGATACAACGGTCGGCGAACTGGGTAACAAGATAAGCAACAGGCATGCTGACTTTGATGTGCGTAATTACGGCTATTCCAAGCTCAGCAAGTTTTTGGAGAGCTTTAAGAGTCTGCATCTTATGCAGAGCGGCAAGACGATATATGTAGATCTTGCTGAAAGTGATGTGACAAGAGAACAGATAGAGAGGATCGCGGCAGATATAGTTAAGTCCGCCAATGGGAGCACTATGAGCCTGCCTGAACTCAAACAGAAGATAGAAAAGAAAGTTCCGAATTTTAATATAAGGAATTACAGATATTCCAAGTTTTCACAGTTCATAAATGATATGGACGGAATGACGGTAAATAACAATTCAGTAAAGTACACGGTGTGATCGGTATCATAACAGATCGGTATTAAGAGACGGGAACAATACAGGATATGAAGATAGGAATAATCGGTGCGGGAAATATAGCCGGTACAATGGCGACAACATTGCAGCAGATGAAGGGCACGGAGTGTTATGCGATAGCATCGCGCGATATCAAGCGTGCAAGCGGGTTTGCCGATAAATACGGATTTGAGAGGGCGTACGGTTCGTATGCAGATATGCTCAATGATCCGTATGTTGAGCTGGTATATATAGCAACGCCGCATTCACATCATTATGAACATATAAAGATGTGCCTTAACCATGGCAAGCATGTTTTGTGTGAGAAGGCATTTTGTGCTAATGCCAAACAGGCTGCAGAAGTGATGCTGATCGCGGAGGATATGGGTCTTCTTTTGGCAGAGGCGATGTGGACAAGATATATGCCTATGAGAGGGCTTATAAATAAGGTATTAAAGTCAGGGATAATTGGTAATCCCACGTCCCTTTCGGCCAATCTCGGATATCCGCTTATAAATAAACCACGTCTGGTGCGTCCGGAGCTTGCGGGCGGAGCGCTTTTAGATCTTGGCGTTTATGTACTTAATTTTGCATCAATGGTATTCGGAGACGGAATAGACAGCATAGCGGCCAACTGTGTCAAGCTTGATACGGGAGTTGATGCCCAGGAGAATATTATGTTAACCTACCACGACGGGAAGATGGCATCGCTCTATGTAACGATGCTTGCGCAAACAGACAGACGCGGGCTTATAAACGGAACCAACGGATACATAGAGATAGAGAACATCAACAACTACGAAATGGTTAGGGTATTCAATCTTGAACGCAAGATCGTTGCAGAGTATACTGCGCCTACACAGATAACCGGATACGAGTACGAGGTTCAGTCGGTTATGCGAGCCATAAGGGAGGGCAGGATCGAATGTCCGGAAATGCCTCATGCGGAGATACTTAGGATGATGCAGCTTATGGACAGCATCAGAAGTGCGTGGAATATTGAATTCCCGTTTGAGATGGATAATACAATTCGCATAACTGCTGATGACTTAAATCCGGATGTAGTTCATGAAATGAGCGCTGCAAAAGATGCCGTTCCAAGGAAGCAGGAATCGGTAGTCCGTAAGATAAGCGAGAAATCGGTATCCGATACAGAATATGAGAATACTAAGAAGCCCAAGGCGAAGAATGCAAAAGATGCAAGGGATAAGCTGCCGACAAGCCAGCATAAGGGAATAACGGATAAGCTGCCCAAGGACCTGGATTTTGCGGCACCTGATAATGAACAGGAGAATAAAGGCTTTGTGAATAAGAAGCTCGAGAGTGTTCCGACGCTGAAGAAGCCGGAGCCGGAACCGCAGACGGAACCCGCAGAAGAGGCTGTGGTGGAACAGCTGGAACAGCTTAAGAAAAAGAAGAAGAAAAAACCCGAGCCGGAGACAGGGCAGGACGAATATGACATCTTTGATGCAGGCGTTCTGGATGAAACGATGCATGCCGAGGAGGTCATAAGAGATAAATCACCTACGGAACAGATAAGGGATATGGAGCTTGGAGTAACATCAGCAGGTGCACACGGAAAGCCTGGCAGTGTTACGGATCAGATACGCGGACTTGTTATAGAAGAAGAGACGGATCCGAGAACGGTGACCGGTAAGATAAGAGATTTGGATATACCTATAGAAGACAAGGGTTCGGAATTCCAGAGAAGACGAAAGGAGCCTTCGGTAAAGGCAGCCGAAAAGAGGCAGTTTTAAGAGGAGTACAAAGTTGTAAATCCGTAAGATAAACATAAAAAATCCGGCCGACATGACGGTATCGGCCGGATTTTATTATATCTGATTAAGCAATCTTGTTCACTGCCTTGGTTAAACGTGAGATCTTTCTGGAAGCAGTGCTCTTATGATACATTCCCTTGGAAGCAGCCTTGCTTATCTCGGAAATAGCAGCCTTAAGTGCCTCATCGGCAGCGGCCTTATCACCTGCATCGATAGCAGCGTATACCTTCTTAACGAAGGTCTTAAC
>JAFXVI010000094.1 GCA_017524595.1 Lachnospiraceae bacterium
GCTCCTTAAGACATGAAAGAAAAGCTCTGGAATCGCCGCTTATAAGAACGCCGTTAAGCGTGCATTTTCCCGTACCCATAGCCGCAAGCAGCAGAGCCCGGTTAGTAATGCTTTTGGAACCCGGGACGTCAACACGTATGAATTCATCTGCTTTCAGTGGATGTACAAGATATCTGTCAGTCATTGAATCGCTCTGTCCTTTCCTTAATTGTATCTTATCCTTAGCCTGGTCATCTTATCGTGTATCCACCTATGATCCTGTCAAGAACAATATCGTATACGTAAAAGCTTATGCCTTCCTGAGACATCTCATACGTTTCATAATCTGTTATACACTGATATCCCATGGAACCGTTCGTACGGACAAGAGTCTGTCTCTGTTCGCTGTCGGGCTCAGAGGACCGGCAGAATAACAATCTGCGGTTTCCGTCTTCAATGGCAGCTTTGAAATCAGAGGCATCAGACTCAAAAACACATTGGCCCGAATTGATTATGAATGCTTTGTTATCTGTCAGCTTATCTTCGGTAAGCCCGATCGCATTAAGATATTGTTGCAGCGAAGGGTCTGGAATTCCTGCATATCCGGAAGGGATAGTGCAGTATATCACATAATTACTGTTATTAAGCAGATCGAGGTATTTTCCGTCAGCTTTATTCGATGCGGCCTGATTAAGATGGTATGCGCCGGTATCTTGACGCTGATACAGCGCATCGGCATCCCACGAGGCATACTTAGAGTCTCCACGGTGATCAGCCAGATCATAATTATCCTTAAGATACTGTCCGAGGTATCTGGTGAACTTCTCATTCCCGCTTCTGTTAAGGTGTAACACCTCAGCGATATCAGTGGAAAAATCAAGTCCTATCTCATCATATAACAGATTAAAATCCACATAGGGTACGTTATATTCATCGGCAATATCAAATATCGTGTTGTATTTTTCCTGTTCTTCCACTGTTTCAACAACATATGGAGATGATATGAGCAGAAGAGGGATGTTGTTTTGTTTGACATATTCTATGGTGAGACGGAGATACTTCTCTTCTTTTTCTGTCAAATCGCAGCGCTCTGTTATCCCTGACACATCATGGACTTCAAAAGGAACGGTTGTTTCTCTTGCGTCAAACCCTTTAAAGTTAACGCTGCTGCTATAGTTCATGAAATCATCTTCGCTTAATTCATCGTATTTCCCATGTGTGGAGTTAAACGGTATAAGCAATCGCCGGAAGGATATGTCTAATGCACTTACCTTGATCGCGTTATACCGGTCAGCGTTGTATTTGATCCCGTAGGTGTTAGTAATGAGCCAGTTCTCCGGCTGGTAATCCGTTGGCCTTATGCCCGGAGTTGTAATATCCAGTATTATGACCTTCGGGTTCTGAGTCTTAAGCGCTTCACGTATATAGTAATAGCTGTTCCAGAAAGGTTGTTCTGCTGCGGCAAGATCGAAAGAGGATATCCCGTAGTCATCCCACAGGACTCCCGTGTTCACATGACAGAAAATGTGTGAACTGCCGACAAAAAGCGCATCGACCGAACCAGCAGGCTGGTTATAATAAGCCTGTATCTGTTCAATCCCATCCTTTGATTTGAGGAGAAGGATCTTATCAAGCATAACAAGTGTAAAGCCAAAAACCACAACTATCAGTAGAATCTTTGCGGCACATATTATGAATCTTTTTTTGCTGACTCTTTTAAACATATTTATTTCAGAACCTTCCGTAAATGAAATCTGATGCATTAAACTCTTTACCGTAATGTCCCCATGTTATGATCATGATAAACATGATTATGAACAGCAGGAGACGGAAAATATAATTCTGATTTGCAAGGAAACATCTTGCCGCATCCATTTTATCTATGTCAGTTTTTCCTGTTTCTGATTCCTGTTTATGCTCGATCATGGAAACTATAAGCATGATAAGCATTGAGAACAGGAGTATATTGAATTCATGTTCATTTATCCCAAGTGCGTACAAGGAGTGATCGAAGAATATCCACGGATTGAAAATGGAAAAAGCAGTCTTCCACATCTTAAAGCCCTGCGTCAGCGTTTCTGCCCTGAAGAAAGACAGCCCGAAGATGAAAATGAGGAAGGTTCGTATCCTCTGAAATAGAGTGTAGCTGAGTGCCTTCGTATTTATATGTAAGATATCCGTTAGCTTTCTGAATAATGGTTGACATAACTCACTTAATATGATTATCACTCCCATGTATACTCCGACGCCGAAAATATAATTCCATCCGCCGCCGTGCCATAATCCGATAAGGAACCATGAAATCAGCAGAGCCAGGAACTGGGAAATGTCATATTTTTTCATAAAATCCTTACCGAACTTCTTCTTGCAGAATTTACGAAGCTTTATGAAAGATTCCGTTCGTTGTACAGAATAGAAAACATACGATTTAAGCCACCCACCCAGAGTGATATGCCAGCGCCTCCAGAACTGTGCAAGATCCGTTGAATAAAAAGGCGTATTGAAGTTCTCGGGAAGATCAATGCCAAGAAGTTCCGAGAAACCAAGGACGATATCCATAAGACCGGAGAAATCAGCATACAGCTGAAAAGCAAAACAGGCCGCGGCAAATGGAATATAGAAGCCGGGATATATCTCGTAATAGTCATATATCTCATTTACCATAACAGCCAGCCGTTCCGATACAACAAGCTTCTTAAAGATTCCCCAGATGATACGTTCCAGTCCGCTTATAAGCCGCGTATAACTGAGGTGATGCTTTTCACCCCATAATTTCCCGGCCATCTGTTCATATTGTACGATGGGGCCGGAGGTCATCTGCGGAAAATATGAAGCAAACAGGGTGAACTTGCCGGGATTACGCTGAACGTCTGATTTTCCCCAGTAAACATCCGTGAGATATCCCATAACGATCAATGAAAAATATGAGATGCGGGGAGGACACAGTTCTTCTGCCATAAGGATCATCCTGTTTGTCAGATCGGCATTCGGAAGATGTCCGAACAGACCGGTCAGCCATCTGTAAATATCACAGAAGAATTCGGTATATTTAAGGCTCATCAGCATGGCTGCATCAAGTATTATTACAGTACGGAATACGGCTTTGGGATGAGGTTTGCTTTCGGTAACATTGATCGAAGCAAGGTAGTTAATGATGAGGAAGATAACAAAGATTACGCACTGCAGAGGCGTAGCGTTTTTGTAATAAAAAAACATTCCTGCAAGAAGGAGCCACATCCATTGAAGCCTTCCGGGAAGAATGTAGTATATGATAAGCACTATTAAGAAAAAAATGAAAAAGTCAACTGAGATAAGGGACATCATTCATCCTCGCATAGATGTTAGCAATGGTTCATTGACGGATGACAGCCGGTGTTTAAATCCCGGTCAGCATTTTAAGCATCAAAAGGGCATTGTCCATATTCTTTATACTGTGTGCAAATGCCAAAACCGGACGCTTGCCTGTGTCTTTTTGCGTTTTATAGATATCTGTACCACCCACTGAATTAAGATATCCGGAATTATCAAGATAAATGCCTGCAGGGAAGGTCTGTTCAGGATAAAGATTCCCGTTCTCATCTTCCTCATAAACAGTTGCGTAATACACTTCATAGCCGTTCTTTTCAAGCTGTGCCTTTATTTCGGGAGTAAAAACTTCGTCCATATTTTTATAGGCGTTCATTGCGCCATATTCATTTATCAGATCATCCGGTCCAAGTAAAAGGTCTATGGTACCTGCTGCAAACATGGCCATCAGCTTTTCGGAATTGGCAAGGCTTAACTGGTCCATGCCTGAATCGGATATGACAAAACTTGTATCTATTGACAGATTATACATATCCATATCTATTCCGGCGTATTTGATGAAGTCATCTCTTAAGGGATTATCATCGGTATATGCGATATCTGAATTTATGACTATCATATCAAGAAACACGGGCTTCTTATTTTCGCGCCAGTCACGGATGAATACGCAGATAAAGATTATGGCAGCTATAGTCCCGATAATGTGGAACTTGTAATATTCCCATATATATTCAGCCTTTTTCTTGGGCGGCATGTCTTTGAGTTTTTTTGTTTCCTGATTTATTTCATCCTGTAATGCCATGATACAGCTCCGGTTTGGGAAATTAAAACAATTGTAAAGTAAATAGGAATCCGTGTCAATCTGTCAATTGGAACATCCTTTCGGATATTGTGATAAGAGTTATTATCTGATAAAATATCTTTTATAAATATTTTATGGATTTCAGATGGATATGAAGACAGGGATCATTACGTTTCATTTTGTTAATAATTTCGGAGGCGTACTACAATGCTATGCATTGCAGCGAGTTTTGCGTGAGAAATGCAAAACCGAAGTGACGGTGATAGATTACAGGAACTGGTTTATAAGATTTACTGATTTTGTCCGCATGTTTCCCGTGACAGGAAATGCAGAAGAAATAAAATCCGGGATCAAAACATTTCCGGAAAGGATAAGGAGAAGAAGAAAGTTTTCTGAATTCAATCGAAAAAACATGTCTCTTTCCAGACCATATTTTTCAAGTCTCGCTATATCAGAAGAGAAACTTGGGTATGACAGATATATATGTGGAAGTGATCAGATATGGAATCCTGTACTGACAGGTGGGTTTGTTCCGGCATACTTTCTCAGTTTTGTGAAAAATCCCGGGATTAAAGCTTCTTATGCTCCGAGTTTCGGAACCAGCAGATGGAAGGCTTTTATGTTCCGGCCCGTAAGGAAATATCTCAATTCGTTCAACTGCCTGTCCGTACGTGAGAGCGAAGGAAAGAACATGCTTAAGAAGTTGACAGGAAGAGAAGTTAAGCAGCTTATAGATCCCACTTTTCTCGTAACAAAGGAGGAATGGGCAGAGATTGCTGTGGATCCTCCGATAAGTGAAAAATATATTCTTTTGTATATAATGCAGAAAGATGAAACTGTATATTCATATGTGCGTGAGATAAAAAACAAGTTCCGGCTTCCGGTGGTAGAAATAAGCAGATATGGATATAAGCCGGATTTTGTTGACAGAACACTTATTGATGTGGGTCCGGGTGAGTTTATCGGATTATTCATGAATGCAGAATTCATATGCACAAACTCATATCATGGCCTTGTATTTTCGTTGATATTCGAGAAGGAATTCTGCCTTGTTCCCAGCAGGAAATTCAGGGGACGTATATATAATCTTCTTAAAATGCTGGATATATATATCCAACCGAACCTTGACACGGAAGGGGAACTTAAAGCAAGGTTTGATAAAGAGAGGGTGGATAAGATAATCAGTGATGAGATCCATCGTTCCATCGAATATTTAAGCAGTTTCATAAACTGCAGGGATAAACAATGATCGAATTAAATGATAATAAGACAAATTGTTGTGGATGTTCGGCGTGCGCACAAGTGTGCTCCGCTAAATGTATAGTAATGGAGACTGATGAAGAAGGTTTCTCTTATCCGGTCATTGACAAAGAACTATGTACAGGTTGTGGTCTGTGTGAGAAAGTATGCCCCATCCTGAATCATAAGGTACAAGAAACGAATACAGAATATCCGATCGCTGTCGGAGGATGGCATAAGGATGACACAATACGTGATGGAAGCTCTTCGGGGGGCGCATTTTCTCTTTTTGCTCTGAACATCCTGAATAATGGCGGAGTGGTATATGGCTGCGAGTTGGATAAGGATCTGAAGTCAAGACATATACGAATAGACAATGCTGCTGAGCTTCAAAGACTCAGAGGTTCCAAGTACGTACAGAGTTCTCTTGAGAATATATATTCTCAGGTCAGGAAAGATGTTTCAAGCGGCCTCAAGGTTTTATTTGCAGGAACACCATGCCAAGCTGCGGGGCTTCATTTTTTTTTGAGAGACAGTCGGCCGGAGAATTTATACATTGTTGATTTTATCTGTCACGGTGTTCCGTCAGGTAATGTATTCAGATCATATATCGAGTCGATTGAGACAAACTGCGGGAGTAAGATAAAGCATTATGAATTCAGGCCGAAAGATCGTGGCTGGTGGGACATGGGACAGTTGGGAACTCTGGCAGAGACAGAATCAGGAGTGAGGATAAGAAAAACACCGGTCTATAATGATCCTTATATGAATGGATTTCTTGGAGATTATTATCTTCGCCCATCATGCTACGAGTGCATCTTCAAAGGTTATGACAGACCGTATTCAGATTTTACGATCGCAGATTTTTGGGGTGTAAGAAGGTTATATCCCGAATTATATGATAAGAAAGGAACTTCACTTGTACTTATCAATAATGACCATGCCTGTGATTTCTGGAACACTGTAAAGAAAGATTTTTTTTATGAAAAAGTTGACCCGAAGCTTGCATTGAAGAGCAATCCCAGCTTTTTTTCTTCACCCAAACGAACAGGAAGACGGGACAGGTTCTATAAGTATTACAATGAGAAGGGATATGATTTTGTAAAGAAAAAATATCTTTCCAAATGGACATGGGCATTTGATCAATGTTTTAAGATAATAAAAAAGATTGAACAGTTTGTTAAGTTCTCGATTGTTGGAGTATCAAATGTAGTAATAAATCTTGCGGTATATTATTTATGCATTTACCTTGGCATGCATTATATACTTGCATATACATTGGGCTTTTTAGTCAGTGTCTGCAATGCATTCTTTTGGAATAACCGGTATGTATTTGTAAATAAACAGGAGAAAAGTCTGCTCAGAGCTTTTTGCAAGGTACTTATGTCATATGGATTCAGTTTCTTACTATCCCTGATTATGATGGGAGTGCTTGTTGATGTTCTTAAAATACCGCAGGTTATTGCTCCTTTGCTTAAAATGATCGTGACGGTACCGATAAATTTCGTTTTAAACAAGGTGTGGGCATTTAAGGACAGATGAATTTTAAGTGAAATGATCTGTTGGATATGTTATTGTTGTTTTATCTTATTGCATGAAATCGGAGGATATATTATGAATGACTCATATGTTGAATGCATGGTTGCAAGGAAGAGTTCGCCGTTTTTGGGCATACTTAAGTATATCATCTATATTCTCACCGGTGTTTCGATAATCGGAGTAGTGGCAGGATATTACATATTTTTGGTAACTCTTATCATATTCGGACTGCTTGCATATTTCGCGGTTCCGGGTTTTGAACTTGAGTTTGAATATCTGTATCTTGACCGGGAGATATCCATAGATAAGATAATGAGCAAGCAGAAAAGAAAGAGGATAAGGACGCTTGAACTTGGCAAAATGGAGTATCTGTGTCCCATCAATTCGCACCAGCTTGATCAGTATAAGGCCAGGAATCTTAAGCTGAGCGATTATTCATCCAAGGATCCTGACTCAAAAATATGGGTTATGGTATATAAGGATCAGAATACTGAGGAGCTTATCGGTTTTGAACCCAACGATGAGATGCTTAAAGCGGTTAAAAACATATATCCCCGTAAAGTGATCGAATATTGAGGATATTCCGGATATGATCCGGGTAAGAAGAAATAAAGGTGTATAACCTCTGGCGGATTATTGACAATCGTGTTTTAATTTAATATAGTAGATAAAATATCAATGAGCCGGAGCTGTTTCCGGCTGTTTGGTATACCAGCGTAATATAAGAAAAAATAAGAAATGGAGGTACGGAAAGATGGGTCAGATAGTTTCGGAAGGCATTACTTTTGATGATGTGCTGTTAATACCGGGGTATTCAAATGTAATAGGTAACCAGGTCGATGTGTCAACGTATTTGACTAAGAGCATTAAGTTAAACATTCCGATGATGAGCGCAGGCATGGACACCGTAACCGAGCACCGCATGGCTATAGCGATGGCCAGGCAGGGAGGCATCGGCGTTATCCATAAGAACATGACTATCGAGGAACAGGCCGACGAGGTTGACAAGGTCAAGCGTTCCGAGAACGGAGTTATCACAGATCCATTTTCGTTATCACCAGAACATACACTCAAGGATGCAGATGATCTGATGGCAAAGTTTCGGATATCGGGAGTACCGATAACCGAAGGAAGAAAGCTTGTAGGGATCATCACAAATCGCGATCTCAAATTCGAAACAGATTTCACCAAGAAAATTAAGGAATGCATGACGTCTGAAGGGCTTATAACAGCACCCGAAGGAATAACGTTGGATGAGGCGAAGCAGATACTTGCCAAAGCGCGCAAGGAGAAGCTTCCGCTTGTTGATAAGAATTTTAACCTTAAGGGTCTTATTACCATTAAAGATATAGAGAAACAGATAAAATATCCGTTGTCCGCCAAGGATGAGCAGGGGCGTCTTCTGTGTGGAGCGGGCGTAGGGATCACTGCTAATGTGCTTGACAGGGTTGAGGCTCTTATAAACGCCAAGGTGGACGTGATCGTACTTGACAGTGCGCACGGACATTCAGAAAATGTGCTTAAATGCGCAAGGATGATCAAGGACGCATTCCCGGATGTACAGCTTGTCGGCGGCAACGTTGCTACCGGTGAAGGCACGAAGGCCCTCATAGAGGCCGGAGTGGATGCTGTAAAGGTCGGCATAGGTCCCGGTTCCATCTGTACAACACGTGTTGTTGCCGGTATCGGAGTACCACAGATAAGCGCGGTAATGGATTGTTATACGGTTGCCAAGGATTACGGAATCCCGATCATAGCAGACGGCGGCATTAAGTATTCTGGAGATATGACCAAGGCTATAGCTGCAGGTGCCAACGTATGTATGATGGGTTCGATCTTTGCAGGCTGTGATGAGAGCCCCGGAACTTTCGAATTGTTCCAGGGAAGAAAATACAGGTATACAGGGGCATGGGTTCATTGGCGGCTATGGAGAAAGGAAGCAAGGACCGCTATTTCCAGACAGACGCCAAGAAGCTTGTTCCGGAAGGCGTTGAAGGACGAGTCGCTTATAAGGGACTGGTTGAGGATACAGTGTTCCAGCTTATCGGAGGCTTGCGTTCAGGTATGGGTTACTGCGGTTGTCCGACTATAGAAGACCTTAAGGAGAAAGGCAGGTTCGTCAAGATATCGGCTGCTTCCCTTAAGGAGAGTCATCCGCATGACATACATATCACAAAGGAAGCGCCTAACTACTCAGTGGAAGAATAGGAGCGGTGTTTCTTACACGTGGGAGATTATGTTACAGTATATATTTGACGAATTCGATGAAGCGCTCAGGCGTAAGTCTGCATATATGTATTTTGCAGGTATATTTGTTCTCTGCATAACAGCGAATATTGCAGTGGTGGCTTTTCGCAGCGTCTATGGCACTAATGAGGGGACCTATGCATACAACATCATGGAATATGCGGCGTGGTCTTTCATTGTCGCATATTTGAGCTGCATAATTATTGTAAATACAGTGTTTGGGAAGTATCCGGTCCCGCAAAGCGGGGATGGATCGACCAAAGACTTAAGCCGCACACAGATATATCTTGCGAAGCTGATATCTTCGATCATGCTTGCCGTGGTTTATCTTGTGATCACATTTGTGGTGTTGGTAGCTACGACAGCATTATTCCATATTAATGATGACAGGAATCTTGATCTTAATGCGATAAGGGTCTTTTGCGAGAAGATGTTTCTTGCAATGCCCCTGTTTCTGGCCGGGATTTCTATCGGCCTGATGTTTTTGTTCTGTTTTAAGGACAAGCGGAAGGCTTTTGCGGGGTTTTATATTGTTACGTTGGTCATTCCGAGGCTTATAATATTTCTTGCAGGCGACTCTTTCAATATCCCGTTTTTTAAGATTTTAAGGACATATACTATTTCGCAGTGTTTTACCCTGATACCGTATCCATCGAGCCCGGACAGGAATGTGCCGCTTATGATCGCACTCGGATTTATATATACGGCGTTATCCATTGTGATCGGTATCATTATATATAACAGACAGGATTTAAAGGAAGTTCAGGATGACTGAAGTGGGAGAGAACACCGGTTCCGTATTGGGACAAAAGGTTGATATTGACGCAGAGTGGCTGCAGAGTGTGCAGGATTATTTTGCCGAAATGACAGGCCTGTTTTTGTATCTTATGGATAATGAAGGCAGGGCCATTACTTCTATGTCCGGAGATGCGGTAGAGATCGACAGGATCCAATCTGCAGTTTCAAAAAAACAGACAGATGACATATATGAACGTATAATGCATAGCAATACCGAGGAACAGATAGTGGAAGATACGGAGTATTCCAATGTGAAGCTTGCCAGTATCGCCATAAAAATAGACGGAGTTGCCGCTATCTGCTGGATAGTCTGTGCATGTATAGATGGCATAGAGGATGGTGATTCCCTTCTCCATTTCCATAGAAAAGTCAGTGAGCAGAACCTGCTTGATGCGCTTGATTTTATCAGGCTGCTTTCTACCAGGCTTTATGCGGCTACGTATTTAAGGGTCAGCGCTATCGCTGAATCTGTGAAGAGTAAATCTGCCGAGCTTCAGATGTTGCATGAACTCAGGAAATCCGAATTCACGACAGATATAGTATCGCTTCTTGACAGCGATGAAACCTTTGAAGACATATGCAGCCAGATGGTGAATTATGTCGGTAACTATTCTGATATCGCACATGCCTATGTATTGCGACCGGATGTAAGCGGTATGGGTGTTGACGTGCTGGGCGAGTATATTAAGGAAGGCTATCCTTCCCTTAAGGGCTCGGTCAGAACGGAAGATCTGCTTAAATACATAAAGATCGTGGGTGACAAACCAACGGTCGTATCATACAAGACAAGGCTTGAGGGCGAGGAAAGGGAATGGCTGAATTCCCTGGGTCTGACTGCATGCGTGGCTCTGCCTGTATTTACCAGTAAGCCGAACAGGCAGGTAGCTATGTATGTCGTGTTTGTGGATGATGCTCCCGGAAGGATGTGGGACAGGGATGAGATCAAGTTCTTCGGGGATGCCGAAAGGATAATACAGAGTATCCTTGAGAAGCGTGTTCAGAAGGATTCGTTGGCCAGTTCTTATAAGTCGCTAGAATCCATACTTGATAATGTAGGAACGGCTATTTATGTAAGGGATATTGAATCCGGTCAGATCCTGTTTGCAAACAGAATGTTCAAGAATTCATTTGCAAGGGAGATGGAGGACGGAACAGTTGAACAGCTGTTTGAGAAGGAACAGCGTTACAATGCAGGCACGTCGTATTTTGAGGTTGAATATCAACAGAAAAGACGCTGGTATGACCTTAACACCACCTATATAAGATGGGTGGACGGACGAAGAGTTCTTTTGTGTTCCATAGTTGACATTACGGATAAGAAGCTGTACCAGCAGAAGATAGAGCAGCAGGCCAATAATGATTTTCTTACCGGACTTTATAACAGGATGAGTTGTGAGAGGGATCTGGCTCATTTCATAGAGGATGCCAAGCTTAACCACAGCAAGGGTGCTCTTCTGTACCTCGATCTGGATGACTTTAAGCATATCAATGACGGTCTCGGTCATCAGTACGGGGATGTATTGCTGAAGGCAATTTCGCACTGTCTTTCAAGGATAGAAGGGGTTGAGAATTCGTGTTACCGCATGGGCGGGGACGAATTCATTATAGTGATCCC
This sequence comes from Lachnospiraceae bacterium, assembly GCA_017524595.1. Classification (GTDB taxonomy): domain Bacteria; phylum Bacillota; class Clostridia; order Lachnospirales; family Lachnospiraceae; genus UBA2868. The sequence continues at coordinate 11,526 of JAFXVI010000094.1, forward strand.
TCACAGCAGCATCGTCAGGTTTGATGAGATACTTGAGGAGATACGTGTAGTATTCAACAGACCGTGGTTCCTTAAGGGAGCTGATTACTATTGTACTACCAGTATGGGAATAGTCACGTTCCCGGATGAGGGAGATACGGTTCAGGATGTTATCAAAAAAGCGGATATTGCCATGTACGAGGCCAAGCGTGTCGGCAAGAACAGGACCGCGTATTACAGTGACAGCAAGGATTCGGATTCCAACAGACGCCTGGATATGGAAAAGAGCATGAGAGATGCTACCATAGATGACTATAAGGAATTCGAGGTTTATTACCAGCCGATCGTTGATACCAGAAAGGGAGGTATATGTACGGGGGCAGAGGCTCTGATCAGGTGGAACAGTTCGGAACTCGGTTTCGTTTCTCCGGGAGATTTTATCCCGCTTGCAGAGTATTTGGGTCTTATCAATCCTATAGGAAATTATGTATTAAGGGAAGCCTGTCTTGCCTGCAAGAGTTGGAATGAGAACGGACATCCTTACTATAAGGTCAATGTAAACCTGTCTGTAGTTCAGCTTTTGCAGAATGATGTTGTCGAGACGATCGAGAACATAGTAAAGGAGACAGGGATCAATCCCAGGAATCTGACCCTTGAGGTTACCGAGAGCCTTGCGATAAACGATATGGAACGTATGAAGCGTATCTTAAGCAGTATTAAGAAGCTGGGTGTCCGCATCGCGCTTGATGATTTCGGAACGGGTTATTCATCACTCAGTCATATCCGTGAGATACCGCTTGATGTTATAAAGGTTGACCAAAGCTTTGTGAAGGATCTGGCCGTTGACCAGTATGCACAGGCTTTTGTCCGCATGGTCGGCGAACTGGCGGATGCCCTGGGCGTAAAGATCTGTGTCGAAGGAATCGAGACAGAGGAACAGCTGCATGTTCTTGACGATATGAACATCAGGCTCATTCAAGGTTTCTATTTCGACAAGCCGATGAGAAGGTATGTCTTTGAAGAGAAATATGTTCTTGGATGCATAGATGAAATGGATGCGCCGGATGACTTTTTCGATCCGGTCGAAGAACTGACTGATGAAGATCGCAGCATTCTTTATTGATTCACATCTTGATTGTTTTTGAATCCACACAAACACAAAATCTTGGATTTATAATACCTGTGGCCACTATATAGGGGGGTTGCGTATTCATTATAATTATGTTAACTTTATTATATATTTGACTTTATTAGTCAAAAACGGGGTTATGATTTTAAAACAGGAAGGTATCAGGGATGAATCCGAAGTTTTTTGATGTAAAAAAAGAAAAACAGGACGCTATCATTAACGCGGCGTTGATGGTATTTGCGGAAAACGGATACAGAAAGGCAAGTACCGACGTTATAGTTAAGGAGGCAGGCATATCCAAGGGACTTCTGTTCCACTATTTCATAAGCAAGCAGGGCCTGTATGAATTTGTATATGACTACAGCGTGAAGTATATGATGCTTGAGCTTATGCAGAATGTCCGTAAGGAAGAAAAGGACTTCTTCGTTATACAGCGTATGATCGAGCTTGCCAAGATCAGGGTGATGAAGAACTATCCGTATATGCAGCAGTTCTTAAGCGGTGTCAAGTATGAGAATCATCCTGACGCTCTTAAGGTTATAGGCGAGAATGACAAGGCTATAGATGATACATATAACAATATTTATAAGAAAGCCGATATGAGCATGTTCCACGGTCAGATCGATCAGAAGAAGATGATCAGGATGATCGGTTGGATGTCGGATGGATATATCAAGGACAAATTCAGGGAAGGAATGCCTGACCCGGATGAGATGAATGAGGAGTTTACGCAGTATCTGTCGATGCTTCGTGAGCATTTCTATGATAACAGCGGTAATAAGGTTAAGCCGATGCCTGCTGCAGAGGATGCTGCAAAGAAAAGGGCTACCAGAGATGAGGCAGAGCGTGATGATTCTGTCATGGACAGTATCCGTGAAGAGATACTTTATAAGACTGCGCAGGAGCCACAGAAGGATATTGACGTAAAACAGGCTGATAAAGCAGTAAAACAACCTGAAGAAGAGCCGGTTGCCGAGCCTGTGGCTGTGCCTGAACCCGCACCTGCAGAACCGGCAGAGGAAGTACCTGAAGAAAAACTTAAAGAGCAACCGGAAGAGCAGCCTGAAGAAAAGACTGAAGAGAAACACGCTGAAGATACAAATCAGCCTGAAGCAAAACCCAGAACCAAAGGATTTGATCTGGAATTAAGCTTTGAGGAACGCCTGGCGCTCGGTAAGAGACCGGCATATGCCATCAATGCTGAAGAACCGGGAAGTAATGAAGTTGAGGATGAGAATAACGAAAAGGCAGAAAAAGTTAAGTCTCTTAAGAAAACTTTAAATGAAAAAGCAGTGACAGATGCCAAGGATAAAGAATCAGGAATTGTCGGACGATCGGCGGTTATAAAGAGCAAACCGGAAGAAGTGACCATATCAATAGACAGTTTTGACAGCGGATACAAGGGATATGGTAATTTCGGAGCACAGGAGCCGGATGCTACTTATGCGGCTTCATCAACGGTCGCTTCCTATGTTCCGAGTACCGACTTATCGTTCTATGAGGAATCAAGACTGGGTGATTTTACTTACGGTTCCGATGCGCGCGGAGGAAGAGGTATCCCGTACGACAGCAGTGATAATATACAGATATTTGTTGCCGAAGAAGATGATGATAAGGAGACCGTCAGCGAGGAGCCTGTAATTAAGACCGGCAAAGATAAAGGTCATACAGAGACACCTTATTCGGATGATCCATTTGATATCTCAGATCTGTCAGAGAAGATTATGAGCAATACAGACAGGGAAACTGCGGAGGCTGATAGAAACAGGGAGATTGAGAGTATGGGTCCTGCACCGATCCTTCCGGACTTCAGTCCTGAAAATATCAGGAACAAAAAATCCTCTGTAGACGAGGAAAACGATGATGTGCATATATACAGGCCGCTTAAGTTCTGATGTGTAACAGATGATGCGGAACAGACCTGTTGGAAAGGGGTAGTGTATGGCGAAGTTTGCGGTTGCGGGAATAGTTCAGGTTGAAACAATAGTAAAGGTGGATGATATTCCGGTGAAATACAGTCCGGTGGTGAATAAACCCAATACTATTTTTACCTATGTCGGCGGTGACGCCTATAATGAGAGGGTAGCCCTGAAAGCTCTTGGAGATGAGGTTGAATTCTTCTCGATGATAGGCAAGTATGATATGAAAGGGCTTTTCTGGGAAGAGGATTTTCTGGGAGAGCAGGATTATGTGCTTCCGGTGCTCAACGATACACCAACAGCGGTTATCCTGTATGATAACAAGAGACAACAGCAGATATTTGAAGATATCAAGGATATGAGAAATGTCGAATTCAACATGACGCTGTTTAAGGAGAAGATACAGGATGTGGACGCAGTGGTACTCGCAAATGCGAATTTCTGCCGTCCTCTGGCAGCTTCCGCGAAGGAGGCGGGCAAGTTGCTTGCGATAAATTTCCGTGGTTTTACGGAAGAGAAGATGCAGTACAATGAAGATTTTTTCAGAATTGCGGACATAATATATGTTTCGGATGATAACATTGTCGGGAGCGCAGATGAATTTGTAAGGAAGCTGGCAGACAATTATGAAGCCAGGATCATCATTTTGGGTCAGGGCGCCGCGGGACTTACGATATTCTCACGTGAGGATGATCTGTTGGCGCATTACAAGCCTGTAAAGACGAATGAGATAGTAAATACTTCGGGCGCCGGTAATTCGTTGTTTTCATGTTTCATGCATTGTTATGTATCTTCGGGAGACGCGGTACATGCGATAAAGAATTCACTGTTGTTTGCTTCATATAAGATAGGTTATATGGGAACTTCCAGAGGTTTCCTTACGGAAGAAGAACTGGAGCACTGGTACAGGCTTATCTGGGGCGCAGGAAAGTGATCGGCGCAACTACCAAATATGGTATTTAGTACTTGCTTTTTTACAAGATATGGTGTATCCTTTTAAACAGGGTGAGAAAGGGGAGAGACTGTTGAAGGCAGTCTCTCCTTATATTATAGGGGTTTGCAAGATGTTCCGGGTCGCTTGGATGTGTATTGTTATAGGGAACTGTCAGGAAATCCGAAGCTTGAGGAATGCAGAATGGAAGCTCCTCGCAGTACTTGTGTTGAATTATGGGATGCGAAGTGAGAGTTTTATCGACGGAGGAGAGTAGATGCTTCCGATAGATTATCAATTGAGGATGAAGGAGCTTCTGTCAGACGAGTACGAGAGCTTTATTAAGAGTTTCGAAGCACCGGAATACAGGGCGCTGCGCCTGAATCCGCTTAAGGTGGACAGGGCGCAGCTTCCTGCATTTATAAGAAGATTTGCTGACGAGCTTTCATGGGAAGGTACTGAGGTTTCTTTTGAACCGGTTCCATGGGAGAAGTGCGGATATTATTATTTCGGACCGGATGATCTTAAGCTTGGAAATCAGGTGTATCATGAAGCCGGTGCTTACTATATCCAGGAACCGAGTGCAATGAAGCCGGTAACGATGTTGGATGTAAGACCTGGGGATAAAGTGCTTGACCTGTGCGCAGCTCCCGGAGGCAAATCTACGCAGCTTGCAGGATATATGGAAGGAAGAGGTCTTCTTGTCTGTAACGAGATCATTTCTTCAAGAGCGGCAGTTCTGTCACGCAATATTGAGAGGATGGGCGTGAGAAATGCTGTTGTATTAAACGAAACCCCGCAGAAATTAAATGACACATTTGTTGATTTTTTTGATAAAATACTGGTGGATGCCCCCTGCTCCGGTGAAGGAATGTTCAGAAAGAATCACGAGGCAATAGCGGAATGGAGCATTGATAATGTCAGTAAGTGTGCGGCAAGACAGGACAGTATACTTGACTGTGCAGCTTCCATGCTTAAGAGCGGAGGACGGCTTATTTATTCAACGTGTACCTTTTCAAAAGAAGAAGACGAGGAATGTATCGGGCGTTTTTTGGGAAGACATCCAGATTATAAGCTGATCGGAATGGAGAAGCTGTTTCCCCACAGGATAAAAGGTGAGGGGCATTTCATGGCAGTGCTTGAGAGAACAGGTACACATACCGGGGGATACTGCATTACAGGAGATGAAAGAAGGCCGGGGCGGAGCAGCGACAGGAATGATGTTGAGAGATTGAAGCTGTTTGATGATTTTTGCCGTGATGCATTAAGAAACGTGAAATGTGAAGGTATCGGGGATGCGCCTGTACTTGTGGGTTTATTGAGCGGACGCCTTATCTTTTTCGGAGATAATCTGTATCTGCTGCCGGAAGGTATTAAGGAGCCGGCCGGTCTAAAGGTCGAACGTCCCGGATTGCAGCTTGGAAGTTATACCGGTGATAAAAAAAGCAAAAGTACAGGAAGGTTCATCCCGTCACATTCACTGGCATTGGCTCTGAAACCGGGGGAGACAAAAGCCACGGTTGACATAACATTGGAGAAGGCGCGGGCGTATATGGAAGGGCTTACCCTTCCGGTCGATGAGACAGTAACGCAGGAAACAGGAAACATTATGGGCAAGGGTGGCTGGTGTCTTGTATGCTGTGGAGGTATCAGTCTTGGCTGGGGTAAGATAGCCGGAGGGATCATCAAAAATCATTACCCCAAAGGATTGAGAGTGCGCTTAAGAGGATAGGTTTATGGGAGAAGAGAAAACGGTAACTTGCAGCTGCGGAAAAGAACATGTTAAGGATGAGGGATTGATGAAGCGCCTTATCGATATGCCGCCTGAGGAGGAGCTGTATGATCTGGCTGATTTTTTCAAGATATTTGCCGACGGTACCCGCATCAGGATACTGTGTACGCTTTTATATGGCGAAATGTGTGTGAGTGAGATAGGTGAGGCGCTCAGTATGACACAGTCTGCAATATCGCATCAGCTGAGGGTGCTTAAGCAGGCGAAACTTGTTAAGAACCGCCGCGAAGGCAAGACAATATATTATTCACTGTCAGATGGACATATCATAAGTATTTTGAGTCAGGGACTGGAGCATATAGAGGAATAACAGGTTAATGATCTAATACGATCATCAGTAATATATATGGGGATATAATTGTTTCGAACAGCGGATTTGGGAGGTTTAACTATGGCATTTTGGGAAGGTATGAAGAACAGGCTTAATGACGCCGGGGATGCTTTTGTAGACAAGACTAGAAGGCTTGCTATGATAGCCCGTGCAGACGGCATGATGAGTGATATAAAGAGGGACAGGGACAGGCTGTACTCCCAGCTTGGCCGTATGTTCTATGAGGATAAGTACGGAAAGATGAAGATAAAGACTCTGGAGAAGAGGCTGGCTGAACTTAAGGATGACGATCCGAAGAAGACACTTACGTTAAAGGTACTGGAGCTTAAGCAGAACGAGATAAGGTATGAGGAACTGGAGGAAGAGAAAAAACGGTTAAAGGGGATCGTTAAGTGTCCTGAGTGTGGCAATGATGTCACGCCCGATTCGGAGTTCTGTACCCGGTGCGGTACCAGGATGCTCCGTGTGAAAGCTGCAGAGAACGCCATTGAAAAGACTGAGGAAAAAAAGGATGAAGTGGCTGATGAAGAAACGGCAGGGGAGGATAGTAAAGGAGATGTATCAAATGCGGGTCCGAGCGGAAAAAAGATGCCATGTTCTGCCAGA
>JAFXVI010000095.1 GCA_017524595.1 Lachnospiraceae bacterium
ACCACCAACTTCATAAGGGTCATCCCCCTCACGCTCATACGCGGGAAGATTAAAAACCGATTCGTTCAGAGCTTTCTTTATTATGTTCCTTATGTAACGCTGGCGGTCATGACTTTCCCCGCGATCATGGAAGCAACAAACAGCCCCGTTGCCGGAGCTGTCGCACTTATCCTTGGAATAATCGCAGCCTGGGCAGGACTGGGACTCTTCCCTGTGTCCATCATTTACTGCGTGACCGTATTCATTCTTGAATTTTTCCTGTAATGTGGGACACGGGGACGGTTCTTTTGTCCCAATGTTTTACTTATTTATCCATCTTAAATACGCATTTATGAACGGATCGATGTATCCATCCATTACCTTGTCAACCTGTGCAACCTCTTCATTCGTGCGATGATCCTTAACAAGCGTGTAGGGCTGCATCACATATGACCTTATCTGGTTACCCCAGCCGATCTCCTTTACGTCTCCTCTTATATCTGATAGCTTCTCGGCGTTCTCCTCCTGCTTGAGCATATACAGCTTGGCCTTTAACATCTGCATGGCCTTGTCCTTGTTCTGGAACTGGGAACGCTCATTCTGACACTGTACCACGATCCCTGTAGGGATATGAGTTATCCTTATCGCCGAGCTTGTCTTGTTGATGTGCTGGCCGCCTGCACCGGAACTCCTGTAAGTATCAATGCGAAGATCGTCATCATTTATCTCAACATCCAGGTCCTCATTTATCTCAGGCATTACATCCAGTGAAACGAAGCTCGTCTGGCGTTTGCCCTGTGCATTGAACGGGGAAATGCGCACCAGACGATGCACGCCCTTTTCCGACTTAAGGTATCCGTAAGCATTCTCGCCGTTAACCTGGAAAGTGACTGACTTTATACCGGCTTCATCTCCGTCAAGGAAATCCAGTACTTCCACGGAAAATCCTCTCTTTTCAGCCCACCTTGAGTACATGCGGTAGAGCATCGATGCCCAGTCACAGCTCTCTGTTCCGCCCGCGCCCGCATTAAGACGAAGGATCGCGTTATTCTTATCATATTCGCCGGACAGGAGCGTACTGATACGCAGGTTCTCAAGCTTCTCCTTAAACTCGTCAAACTCTGCCTGTATCTCCGGGACCATATCGGGATCATTCTCTTCGTAACCCATCTCAAGCAGAGTCTGTATATCCTCGTACTGCTGCGAAAGACCGTTCACAAGAGCTATTGTATCCTTAAGACTACTGAGTTCCTTTGTATACTTTTGGGACCTTTCGGCATCATCCCAAAAACCCGGAGCCTCCATCTCACGCTCTAACTCCTCTACCCTTCGGGCCTTATCATCAAGAGAAAGAGAAGCCCTTATCTCCTTAAGGGGCTCCTCGAATGTCTGAAGTTCAGTTTTAATATTATCTAATTCGACCATATCTGTTCCTATCACGTGGGACAGAAGAACCGTCCCCGTGTCCCACTATTTCCTGCCACAACACTGCTTATATTTCTTCCCCGAACCGCACGGGCAGGGATCATTGGGATATATCTTGTTTTCTGTACGCTTCTTCGGCTGCCTTACAGCACTGTCATCCTTGTTGGTACCCGTGACCTTGGCAACCTCTTCGCGTTCCACCTTCTGCTCTATCTTGACATGGAAAAGGACGCGCACAGTCTCCTCGGCAATACTGTCTGTCATTGCATTGAACATATCGTAACCCGACATCTTATACTCTACTAGCGGATCCCTCTGACCATACGCCTGCAGTCCGATACCCTGGCGGAGCTGATCCATATCATCTATATGATCCATCCACTTACGGTCTATTGCCTTAAGAAGCACAACGCGCTCAAGCTCACGTATCTGCTCAGGACTCGGGAATTCAGCTTCCTTGGCCTCATAAAGCTTAACTGCCTCTTCCTTGAGATTGTGCTTCAACTGTTCCTTCTTAAGCCCGCGTATATCAGGTGTTTTAAGCTCGTTGACCGGTATTGTTGCAAGCAGGTGCTGGTTAAGTTCCTGAAGATCCCAGTCCTCCCAGTTGTTGCTCTCGCCGATACACATATCCACTGTACTCTCGACAAAATCAGTAGCCATCTTAAATACAACATCCCTCATGCTCTCTCCATCGAGCACCCGGCGCCTCTCGGCATATATGATCTCACGCTGCTCATTGTTTACCTGGTCGTATTCAAGCAGGTTCTTTCTGATACCAAAGTTATTAGCCTCTATCTTCATCTGCGCCTTCTCTATGGCACTCGTAAGCATCTTATGTTCGATCTGCTCACCCTCGGGTACTCCAAGGGCATTGAATATCTGCATCAGCCTTTCCGAACCGAACAGCCTCATAAGATCATCCTCAAGAGATATGAAGAAGCGCGACTCTCCGGGGTCTCCCTGACGTCCGGATCGTCCGCGAAGCTGATTATCTATACGACGGCTCTCATGTCGCTCAGTACCTATGATCTTGAGTCCTCCTGCTGCCCTTGATTCCTCATCAAGCTTGATATCAGTACCACGACCGGCCATGTTGGTGGCTATCGTAACGGCTCCGTGGATACCGGCATCCGCAACTATCTCAGCCTCCATCTCATGGAACTTGGCATTTAAGACGTTGTGCTGTATCCCGCGCCGCTTGAGCATAGCGCTTATCTCCTCCGAAGCCTCGATCGTGATCGTACCCACCAGGATAGGCTGCCCCGTAGCATGAGCACTCTCGATCTCGTCACAGATAGCCTTAAGCTTCTCTTTCCTCGTCTTATATACAGCGTCCTGTAAATCTATACGCGCTATCGGCATATTGGTCGGAATCTCTATAACATCCATTCCGTAAATGTCACGGAACTCCTTCTCTTCTGTAAGCGCCGTACCGGTCATTCCGCACTTCTTCTCGAATTTATTGAAGAAATTCTGGAAAGTGATCGTAGCAAGCGTCTTGCTCTCGCGCTTAACCTTCACATGTTCCTTGGCCTCTATCGCCTGATGCAGACCGTCAGAATAGCGGCGTCCCGGCATTATACGTCCTGTAAATTCATCTACGATCAGCACCTGATCGTCCTTAACAACATAATCCTGATCCCTGAACATAAGGTTATGAGCACGCAGGGCAAGGATGATGTTATTCTGGATCTCAACATTCTCAGGATCAGCAAGGTTCTCGATCTGGAAGAACTTCTCCACCCTCTCAACGCCCTGCTGTGTAAGGGTTACGAACTTATCCTTCTCATTAACGATAAAGTCACCCGTTTCCTCCCTCTCGACACCCATAATGGCATCCATCTTCGACAGGTCTTCCATGTCCTCGCCGCGCTTTAACTGACGGGCCAGCACATCGCAGACTTCATAGAGCTTGGTCGATTTGCCGCTCTGGCCTGAAATGATAAGGGGAGTACGCGCCTCATCTATAAGCACCGAGTCCACCTCATCGATGATGGCATAGGCAAGCTCTCTAAGTACGAGCTGTTCCTTGTAGATGACCATGTTGTCCCTTAAGTAATCGAAGCCGAGCTCATTGTTCGTAACGTATGTGATATCACAGCCGTAAGCTGTCCTTCTCTCCTCAGGCGTCATATCATTTAACACAACGCCTACAGTAAGTCCCAGGAACTCATGCACCTGTCCCATCCACTCGGCATCACGCTTAGCCAGATAATCATTGACCGTTACCACATGCACGCCGCGACCGGAAAGAGCATTAAGATATGCTGGGAGCGTTGCTACCAGAGTCTTACCTTCACCTGTCTTCATCTCGGCGATCCTCCCCTGATGAAGGATGATGCCGCCGATTATCTGCACCCTGTAGTGCTCCATGTTAAGCACACGCCTTGCTGCTTCACGAACCGTCGCAAAAGCTTCCGGCAGTAGATCATCAAGTGTCGCTCCGTCATTCAAACGCGCCTTGAATTCACGTGTTTTATCCTTAAGCTCTTCATCAGACATCGCCATCATTGTGTCGCGCAATGCCTCTACCTTATCAACCTGGGATTCGATGAGCTTAAGTTCTCTCTCGGAATGAGTTCCGAATATCTTATCTATTATCTTCATATAATGATTTGTCTCCTAGTATGTCATTTCAACACATTTGCCCGAATATTAAATATATCAGATTTTAAACATAATATCAAATATACTGCTGTATTTGCTTTTCTATATTCTCTTTAGTATAAAATGCAACTCAGACGAGAACTCGCTCTCATCCAGTATAAGCTGCAACTTGTCCATAAGCGGCGTGAATTTCTCCGCAAACAGATCAGCAAATTCCTCATTCCCGTTCTTTCGCATTGATACGCTTATAAAACGATAAAGGTCATTTATGTCTGACCCGAAACGCCACTCATAAGCAACCTCAAAACCTATAGACTCAGCCATCAACCGTATCGATTCGTTGGTGAACAAATGCGTATGCGTGCCACCCATATGACGGTTGTAGCAGTCCTGAAATGCAGCCTCAAATGCACAGGAAAACGAAAACATCGGTACAGATGCATACAGGTACTTAATATTACCATTATCCCTTACGGCGTCCAGATTCTTGCGTAAATGGATGAGATGCTCAAGAACCCCGATAGCCGAGATCACATTTGCATCCGTATTCTTAATATACCCAATTGAGTCCGTTAGCCCTACATGCTCAAGAAAGCTTCCCGTGCCATTTCCTATCATCGCATTGCCGTGCTCAACTTCGGTTGCCGAAACATCGATACCGGTCGATCTTATGCCCAGGCTGTGCATGGCCGCAACGAAGTAACCGCAGCCCGCACCGATATCAAGATCCTTAATGTCCGATGCCTCCAGGCCATCCTTCTTAAGACAGTCGATAAGAAACTGCGCCTTGGGAACATAGATCATGTTCATCCTTCGGTCGTAGTTCTCCTTGTCCTTCATGCTGTAATTCTTTGAGTAATCATCCTCAACATATACCTTGGATGGAAAATCATGCGTTTCCTAATTGGCATAATTAAGGTG
>JAFXVI010000096.1 GCA_017524595.1 Lachnospiraceae bacterium
TCTCTAGGACAATGTGGGACTTGTATGAATACAAAGGAGCTTTTTTTTGCGAAAAAATATAGGAAATAAAATTGCATTACTCATAGGGCTGGTGGAGATCATCGCGATGACGATCCTCTTCCTTGTAATGAATCAGAACCTAACAAGGATCCTTGAGGCCAAGGCTATACATGATATGAATGTGATAGCGTGTGACAGGGCACAGATAGTCGAGACCTATATTGCAGACTGTGTTGATTTCTTAAACGGGTATGCCAAGGCTACGGAGAACCGGGAAGTCCTGGAACATCCTGATGATCCGGCCTATATCAAGGCGTCAAGGGATTACACGGATCTGTATGCCGAGGGATATACGGATATAGAAGGACTGTATGTTGCTAAGTGGGATACTTATGTCCTATCGCATACAAATCCCGACTCCGTGGATCAGACCTTCAGAGATGCCGAATCCGCCAAGGCATTGGAGGATATGATACGCCTTAATGACAGGCCTTTCTGCACTGGCATTGTCCAGGCTCCGGTCACCAAAGATATGGTCATTCCGGTCTATGCCCCGATAAAAAATCTATCAGGCGAGCCGATAGGTTTTGCAGGTGCGGCGTTTTATTCCGATATGCTCGTGGACAAGCTTAATGCAGTGAGCGACGAGGAAATGCCGGGTGTCGGATATTCCCTTATCAATGTTGCGACAGGTGTTTATATTTTTGACAACGATCCATCCCTTGCTGGCACCGAATGCACGGATCAGGATCTTTTAAGCTATGCGGTAAGCCTTCAGTCAGGCGGCGGTGATGATAACAGCCTCAGTTATTCCTCCGGCAATGATATTATGTGCTGCTACTATATGGCTGACAGGGACTGGGTATTTGTAGTCCGTGATACAAAGAATGACATTTTCGGCGTAATAAATACCGTAAGGATATGGCTTATCATTATCTGCCTTGTGATCACAGCGGTTATGGTCATTATATGCATGATAAGCGTAAACCGTCAGATGAAACCTATGACGACCATAAACAGTGCGATAGAGAGACTTAAGGCGAATGATTTTTCAAAAGATCCCTTAATAGATGAATGCTGCAAACGGAAGGATGAGTTCGGAACAATATCTAATGCGGTACAGGAGCTGTATTCGGCACTGGAGAACCAGTACGAGCTTTTCTATGAAATGCTCGAATCCCAGTCCGTGGGAACCCTGGTTTTAAGCGCAGAAGAAGAAAACATCGTGATGATCAATCGTATGGCGCTGGAGCTTTTCGGTCTGAGTGATGAAAGCCGCGAAGGGCTCCGGATAAGTGATATACGCGCAAGGTTTGACGAGGAGGAAAATGCCCACATCAAAGAGAATCTCGATGAGATACGAAATTCAAATACAGAAATAACCTTTGAAGAAAGAGTCAATCGTGATGACGGGACAAAAATAGTGCTGCTTGCCCGCGCAAAAGGTATCATACTTTCTAATAATGACAGGGTCATCATCGTATCGCTTACCGATATCACAGAACAGAAAAAACTGGAAGAGAGCCTTAAGATCCTCTCAGAGACGGATTCCCTTACTTCCATATGCAACCGGCGAAGCGGTGAATACAGGATTGGGGAGAACATGAAAAACGGTCTGTTAGGTATGTTCTGCCTTTTTGACGTGGATAAGTTCAAGTATGTAAATGATAACTACGGCCATGCTACGGGTGACGCCCTGCTTATCGGGATTGCCCGGACCATGCAGAAAACCTTCAGAACATCAGACACCCTGATCCGTCTTGGGGGCGATGAATTTGTTGTGTTTGCTACGGGAATTCAGGATACGGCTTTAGGCTCAAGAGTCCTCGACAGATTTATGGGGAATATAGCCGCAATGGATATCCCCGAACTTCAGGGGCACAAGATAACCATAAGCCTAGGAGCCGTGATCGCGACAGAGCCGGAGAACTTCTCTTCCATGTATGAAAAGGCAGATTCACTTATGTATGATGTAAAGAAGAAAACAGGGAATGCCTACATTTTCTTTAGCGAAAAGACATAAGTTATATCAGGATTGGTTGTCTTTTGGCATTGCATGACTTGCAGGAGCGTTCCCCACGACTACTCCAAAATTAAAACAGGGTAAAATACAGTAATTCAGCTTCATACGTAAAACAAATAACAGCCCTTAAGGAAATCTCTCCAATAAGGGCTGTTTGTTCATCTATTGTCTCCACCGAAACCGCCATTGCCATTCGGGGGCGCAGGATTACCTCCCCCTCCCGGAGCATTCCCACCATCTTTGGGTACAGACATGTCTCCATGATCACTATATCCCGGCTCTTCCATCCAGCCGTGCTGGCCCGGATCGTTCCCGTCACCCGGATGTCCGCATCCAAAATCGCCATTATTATCAAGTGGAGCCGGAGCTTCGCCTGAACCTTGGCCTCCATTATCATCCGGAGGAGGCGATGGACTTCCATTGTCTGACGGAGGTGCCTGGATGTCATTACCCCTCTCATTTTTATCCTCAGATGTAGGTTCGTTATTATCGGCCGGCTTACTTCCACCACCCTGTCTTCCGTTATCTGACGGTTTATTGTCGTACTCTGTTTTTTCTTCCGGAGCTTTCTCTTCGGGTCCGTTATCAGAATTACCCATTTCAGGCTCACCGGTAAGTATATCAACGGATTTGTTCTCATGATCCGGTTGATACTCTGATGATGATCTTCCGTTCTCGGAAGGGCTCTGTACATTTACATCTTCTTTATCATCTTCTGGTTTTTCTTTTTTCTCCCTGATCCTGTCATATTCATCTACAATATCTTTAACGCTCTTTCCGTTCCATTTGCTTCTGTCTATTTTCTCATCAGATATATCATCAAGGCGGTCAACCATCATTTTCTTCCCGGCTGAAATACCCTGCTCATGTGCTTTTTCAAGCTCGTCATCCGATACCTTCGAAGATATCGGTTTTACCTTATCATGACTTGAAACAGCCTTGTCAAGCTTATCTACAAGCTCTTCCGTATGAACTTCAGCTTTCGTATTTGCTGTTACCACGACATAGTTTTCTTCATCCGAAAAATAGCCGGCTGCATCTATCTGATCGATCGTATTGTCTATGGCTGTTTCTATATCCTTGTATTTAAGCTGTTTAACGTCAAGTGATGCCACTATATCGCTTCCATCGTCATTGACTCCGCTTATGTTAAGAACCCTGTCAAACCTGTTTATCGAGTATTCTATAGAGGGATTGACATCAAGGCTTACCGTTCCGTAAGGCTTAAGATAAGCATATGAACCGGTACCTGCTGTGAGCAGAAGTACAGCTGCTGCAGCTACCGCTGGCAGGAATCTTATTATGTTTGATCCCAAGTTCCTTTTTACCATGATCTCCTGGCCGATCTCATAGCTTTCATCTCTGACTCCGATTATGTCTCCGCTCTTTGTCATCACGGTCGCTTCGCCGTCTGTAA
>JAFXVI010000097.1 GCA_017524595.1 Lachnospiraceae bacterium
AACCAGCTTATGAAGCAGATGCTTCTCAATCCTGCGGATGTAGCGAAAGACGGTGAGGTGGAAGCGCTTTATAAGAGGCTTGCGGAACAGTCGCAGAGGGCCATTGAGATACTTAAGGATGCCGGACAGTCAGGAAGCGAAGTCATGAGGAGTGCACAGAACATAAATGATAATGTAAATTTCATGAACCAGCTTAATCAGATGATGTCCTATGTACAGCTCCCAATAAGGATGAATCAGGAGAATGCGCACGGAGAGCTGTATGTATACACCAAGAAGAAGCAGCTTGCAAACAAAGACGGTAATGTAAGTGCGTTCCTGCATCTTGATATGGATAACCTGGGACCTATGGATGTTTACGTTGCCATGCAGAAAAACAAGGTCAATACGAATTTCTATCTTGCTGATGAAGCGGCTCTTGACCTAATAATGGAGCATATAGATATACTGGATGCAAGGTTGCAGAAGAGAGGCTATAATATGAGTACAAGCGTTACGATGAAGAACAAAAACGAGCCGCAAAAGACTGTAGTCGGAGAGATGCTTAAGGAAAAGAGCAACGGTATTGTTACCGGACCTGTAACGTCCAAGTTGTCATTTGATATAAGGGCTTGATATTAAGTACGAACTGACTGAATACGCAAGGGGAAACGGGAGAACGATGATTTCATGGATGAAAAAGATAATAAACCAAAAGTTAAACAGGCCATAGCACTTGAATACGATCCTGGTGATGTTGCGCCCAAGGTCGTTGCAGGCGGCAGGGGAGCGCTCGCAGAGAAGATAATCGAGAAGGCACAGGAATCGAATGTACCTCTTCATCAGGACAGTAAGCTTGCCGGTACATTAAGCAAGCTTGAGATAGGTGATTTCATACCTCCGGAGCTGTATGAGGTGGTTGCCGAAATACTGGTATTTGTTGATGAAATGGAGAAGATAAAGGGTAAGGTAACAAAACCCAGATGAATAAAAGACTGGTAGGAACAAAATATGAGGACATTGCTGCAGCATTTCTTAGCAGTCATGGAATAAAGATAATCGCTCGGAATTTCAGGAGCCGTAACGGTGAGATAGATATTGTGGGTCATGACGGAGAATATTATGTCTTTTTTGAGGTTAAATACAGAAAGGATGATGCTTCAGGTGATCCGATAGAGGCGGTGGATATAAAGAAACAGTATAAGATATCCAGAGTGTGTGATTATTTTCGCATTTATAGGAAGCTTAAAGACACAGATAATGTGAGGTTTGATGTTATAGCAATACTGGGTGAAGAGATCAGATGGTATAAAAACGCATTTGAATATATACAATTATAAGTAGTCTATTCAAGAGGCTCTTCTTCAAACTCACGATTATTATACCGGGCAAGTATCCGGTTGATCTTTTCAGTCGGAGTATGTACCTTGGATAAAGCAACGTCATGATTCAGAAAATCTATTATGGCGGCAAGGAACTTGCTCATATTGGCTTCAATGTAATAAGGACGCTTATACAGTTCCGGAGTATGATAATTCAGATTGGTACATATGATCCTGTCAAAATAGCATTTCTCATATGCTTCATCAAACATATCAAGTCCGTCAGTAAATAATCCGAAAGTACAGCATATGAATACGCGCTTGGCGTTCATGCCTTTTAATTGCCTGGCTGTATCTAACATGCTTCCGCCGGATGAGATGATGTCATCGATGACTATAACATCCTTACCGTCAATGTTATCTCCGAGAAACTCATGAGCAACAATAGGATTCTTTCCGTTCTCGATCTTGGAATAATCCCTTCGTTTATAGAACATACCCGTATCCACTCCGAGAACGCCTGCAAAATAGACAGCTCTTGGGAGGGCGCCCTCATCAGGGCAGATGACAACAAGATTATCCTTATCTATTACAAGATCCTTCTCATAGTGAAGGAGAGTCCTTATGAACTGGTATGGCGGCTGGAAATTATCAAATCCGCATAGAGGCGCGGAATTCTGCACTCTGGGATCATGTGCATCGAAGGTTACGATATTTGTGACCCCCATTTTGCTTAATTCTTCTATAGCATATGCACAGTCAAGCGATTCTCGGCCATAGCGTTTATGTTGTCTGCTTTCGTACAGGAACGGCATAACAACGGTTATCCTGTGTGCCTTGCCTGCTGCAGCAGCTATTATTCGCTTGATATCCTGATAGATATCGTCAGGGGACATATGATTTACGAATCCGTTCATCTTATATGTCAGGCTGTGATTAACCACATCGGCTAAAATATAAAGATCTTTTCCTCTTATGGATTCATGGAATATACACTTGCCTTCTCCGGACCCAAAACGGGGGCAATCGCAGCCGGCTATGAAATCATCTGTTTTGTAACCCTGGAATGCAGGAGAATCAAGATGGTTCTGATTGACATGTTTACGGGATTCAACAATGTATTCATTGACCTGGCGCCCAAGATCCGCAATGCTGTCATGGATAACAAGCTTAAGAGGCGCTACCTGCATGACATCTTCCAAATGTTCGATATTGCCCATAATATTCCCTCTTTTAAATAATGAAACCATTTTATTTATACCATTGTTATGTGGTACAGTCAAGCCGCGGATATAAATAATGCTTTACTTATACGGTCTTCGTGTGTATAGTATAAATGTTGTAATCATTTGGAAAGACGGTAAAAAAGATGACAAAGATAAGAACCAGATTTGCTCCTTCACCTACCGGAAGGATGCATGTAGGTAATTTAAGGACAGCTTTATATGCTTATCTCATTGCCAAGCATGAGGGGGGCGATTTCCTCTTAAGAATAGAGGATACAGATCAGGAAAGATATGTAGAAGGTGCTGTCGATATCATTTACAGAACGCTTAAGAATACGGGTCTTATACATGATGAGGGGCCTGATAAGGACGGCGGTGTAGGTCCTTATGTACAGAGCGATAGACAGGCAACGGGTATCTATCTTAAGTATGCCAGGCAGCTGATAGCTGAAGGAAAGGCATATTACTGTTTCTGTGATAAGGCGCGTCTTGAAAGCCTGACGCAGGTTGTTGACGGTGATGAGAAGGCGATAAGCGTATATGACAAGCATTGCCTTCATCTTTCTAAGGAGGAGATAGACAGGAATCTTGCAGAGGGTAAACCGTATGTAATAAGGCAGAACAATCCTAATGAAGGTACAACGACATTTCATGATGAGATATATGGGGATATAACTGTAGACAATTCAGAGCTTGATGATATGATCCTTATTAAATCAGATGGATATCCGACATATAATTTTGCCAATGTCATAGATGATCATCTGATGGGAATTACCCATGTGGTAAGAGGAAATGAATATCTGTCCTCATCACCCAAATATAACAGGCTTTATGAGGCTTTCGGCTGGGAAGTGCCCGTATATGTTCACTGTCCGCTCATAACAGACGAAGAACATAAGAAGCTATCCAAGAGAAGCGGTCATTCATCATACGAAGATCTTATCGAGCAGGGATTTGTTACGGAGGCTGTCGTTAATTTTGTGGCTCTTTTAGGCTGGAGTCCCGAAGATAATCAGGAGATAATGTCGCTTGACGAGCTCATCAATAAATTTGATTACAGACATATCAGTAAATCTCCGGCAGTTTTTGATTATACCAAGCTTAAATGGATGAACGGTGAATACATTAAGGCGATGGATTTTGATAAGTTCTATGAGATTGCAAAGCCGTATTTGACTGATGTTATCAAAAAGGATCTGGACCTTAAGAAGATTGCCGGTCTTGTAAAGACAAGGATAGAGATATTCCCGGATATAAAAGATCATATAGATTTCTTTGAGAAGCTTCCGGAATATGATATCGGCATGTATACCCATAAAAAGATGAAGACCAATGCGGAGTCATCCCTGAAAGTACTGATGGACGTTCTTCCGCTTCTTGAGGCTCAGGAGGATTACAGTAATGACGCCTTGTATGCCATGCTGAGTGAATATGTTGAGCGAAATGGAGTTAAGAATGGTTATGTTATGTGGCCGATACGTACTGCCTTATCCGGTAAACAGATGACTCCGGGAGGAGCTACCGAGATAATGGAAATATTGGGGCATGATGAATCGCTGCGAAGGATCAGGGACGGGATATCCCGACTTAAGAATAGTGTTAATACAGAGGAGGAAAGATAATGAATAAGGAAGAAAACAAAGAAATTGATGAATTAACTCCGGAGGAGGAGATGACGGTCGAGCTGGAGCTTGATGACGGAACCATAGCCAATTGTGCTGTGATAACCATTCTAGAGGTGGATGGTAAAGACTATATTGCGTTACTGCCGATAGATGAAAATGGTGAAAGCAAAGATGGCGAAGTATGGTTTTACAGATATGATGAGGATGAAAATGATCCTGATATTGAACCGGTGCTCAGTTATATTGAGGATGATGATGAATATGAAGCGGTAGCTGATGCATTCGATGAATTCCTGGATAACGAGGCATTTGAACTTGAAGAAGATGACGATGATTACGAAGAATAAACTTATATCATGATGAAAGGTCTGTAAATGATACAATTCAATAATGAACAGTATCGGGCTGTCATGCATAGGGACGGTCCGATGCTTGTACTTGCAGGACCGGGAACAGGAAAGACTGCAGTGATCGTGGGCAGAACGCTTCATCTTATACGTGATGAACACGTAGATCCTGGTAATATTCTCGTACTTACATTTTCCCGGGCAGCTGCAATTCAGATGCAGTCACGTTTTATTAAGACAGCCAATATACCATATCCAGTAACATTTGGTACATTTCACGCCATATTTTATCACATTCTGAAACGACAGGGTATGTACAGAACCGGTACTATCCTGACAGGTGATAAGAAATCAGACATATTAAAAAAGGTCTCTCAAAGAACAGGCGCAGCATTTCATAATGATCCCGGCATGGTAAGCCATATGATCGAGTGCATAAGCTTTAAGAAAACAGATAATACAAGATTTATTGAGAAAATGACAGATGAAGAACGATCTGCCCTTGATCTTGTGTATGATGTTTATGTTGAGCAATGCAGGAAAGAAGGATTTATTGACTTTGATGATATGATCAATGAATGTCTTAAAGCGCTTTCTAAAAATGATAAGATACTTGATAAATGGAGAGAACGATACAGATATATCCTTGTGGATGAATTTCAGTCTGCAAATAAAAAGTCAAGCTTATTTTTGCGTATTATTTGATGTTTTTATGCTTGTATTTTTGGCACAAAAATAAGACCGCCTTAACACCGGCCACTGTTGAATATCCGATGTTTACTGTGTTTCTTGATTAA
>JAFXVI010000098.1 GCA_017524595.1 Lachnospiraceae bacterium
TAAGTTCACCGACCATATGGCTTGCGTTCATGATGTATATCCTGTCGCTCATACCCAGAACCTCGGGAAGTTCCGAAGAGATCATGATAACAGACTTGCCTGCAGCAACAAGATCGTTGATGATACAATAGATCTCGTACTTCGCGCCTACGTCGATACCTCTTGTAGGCTCGTCAAGAATAAGTATATCCGGATCTGCAAACATCCACTTTGCAAGCAGTACCTTCTGCTGGTTACCACCTGACAGGTTGCCGACGTTCTGCTCAACCGAAGGAGTCTTGGTCTTTAACTTATCCTTGTACTCAACCGCTACCTGATATTCCTTATCCTTATCTATGATACCCCTGCTGCTTACTTCCTTAAGGTTTGCAAGAGTCGTGTTTATCTTAATGGGATTGGTAAGTACCAGTCCGTTACCTTTACGATCCTCGGTAACGTATGCGATCTTGTGATCTATCGCATCCTTGATCGTATTGATATGTACTTCCTGTCCGTCTATGGTCATGGTACCGGTTATATTGGTCCCGTAAGACTTACCGAAGATACTCATGGCAAGTTCGGTACGTCCGGCTCCCATAAGTCCGTAGATACCTACAACCTCACCCTTACGTACATTTATGGAAACATCGTCAACGACCTTCCTTTCAACATACTGCGGATGATGTACGGTCCAGTTCTTAACCTCGAGACTGACGTTACCGATCCTTACATCATGTCTCTTCGGGAAACGGTCTGTCAGTTCACGACCAACCATTCCCTTTATTATTCTATCCTCTGAAATCTCTTCCGCATGACAGTCGATTGTTTCGATGGTAGAACCGTCACGGATGACTGTGATCTTATCCGAAACATATGCAACCTCATTCAGCTTATGAGATATGATGATCGAAGTCATTCCTTCCTTCTTGAATTTAAGAAGGAGATCAAGAAGTGCTCTTGAATCCTGCTCATTAAGTGATGATGTCGGCTCATCAAGTATAAGCAGCTTCGCATGCTTGGCCAGTGCCTTTGCTATCTCGACCATCTGCTGCTTACCTGTACCGATATCCTTAACAAGTGTCCTCGAACTGTCATCAAGACCAACCATCTTAAGATATTTGTCGGCTTCACCGTAAGTCTCGTTCCAGTCGATGGAAGCTCCGCTCTTGCCGCGCTCATTTCCAAGGTACATATTCTCACCTATGGTCATGTACGGTATAAGAGCAAGTTCCTGATGGATGATAACGATCCCGCGGGATTCCGAATCCTTGATCTTGTTGAACTTGCACACCTCTCCTTTGTAGACAATGTCGCCTTCGTATGTTCCGTAAGGATAGATACCCGAAAGAACATTCATAAGTGTGGACTTACCGGCACCGTTCTCACCAACGAGAGCGTGGATCTCGCCTTCTTCCACTTCGAGATTAACATTGTCAAGAGCTTTTACACCCGGAAAGGTTTTGGTAATGTTTTTCATTTCCAGTATTAGATTTGCCAAAGTCGTTCCCTCCCAATGTTATTTTATGTAAGATTATGATCTATACTTACACATACAGGCGGGTTTTTGTGCCCGCCTGTATGTTAAGTTCAAGATTCTGTTATCCTTAAATTACTTAAGGTCATCCTCTGTGTAGTAACCAGAGTCGATAAGGAGCTCTTTGTAGTTGTTGATATCAGCAAATACGGGCTCGCAAAGGTATGAAGGTATAACGCCTGTACCATTGTCATAAGTCTTGGTATCGTTAACATCAACTGTCTCGCCTGAAAGGATCTGTCCAACCATCTTAACAACCTGAGATGCAAGAGTACGTGTATCCTTGAAGATTGACATTGACTGCTTGCCTGCGATCATGTTCTGTACAGATACAACGTCACAGTCCTGACCGGTGATGATAGGCCACTCGCCATTGTAGTTAGCATCAAGAGCTGCAACTACACCCTGTGCTGTAGAGTCGTTTGAGCAAAGCCATGCGTCGATATTTGATCCATCAGCGTAGGTTGAAGAAACGATGTTCTCAGCCCTGCTCTGTGCGTTCTCTGATGACCAGCTTGCTGTAGCAACTGTATCGAAGTCGATCTGGCCTGACTTAACAACGAGCTTACCCTCGTCGATGTAAGGCTGAAGAACGTCGATAGCGCCCTGATAGAAGTACCTTGCGTTGTTGTCGCCGGGATCACCGGTGGTAATCTCAAGATTGAAAGGACCTGCTTCAGTATCAAGCTTTAACTGATCCCTGATGTACTCGCCCTGCTTTGTACCTACCATGTAGTTATCGAATGTAGCATAGTATGAAACTGCATCCGTGTTCATGATAAGACGGTCATAAGCGATAACGGGGATGTTCTTTTCCTTAGCTGTTGCAAGAACTGTTCCAAGTGAATCACCTTCGATAGAAGCTATAACCAGAACTCCACATCCGTTGTTGATCATGTTCTCGATCTGAGAAACCTGAGTCTGAACGTCGTTGGAAGCGTACTGAAGGTCAACCTCGTAACCTGCTGCCTTAAGCTGCTCTTCCATGTTAGAACCGTCCTGATTCCATCTCTGAAGATCCTTGGTAGGCATTGCAACACCAACCTTCATTCCACCAGCCGGAGCTGCAGGAGCTTCCTCTGCTGTCTCCTCTGCTGCAGGAGCTGCTTCCTCTGTTGCTGCAGGAGCTGCTTCCTCTGTTGCTGCAGGAGCTGCAGGAGCTTCTGTAGTTGCTGCTGTTCCGCCACAGCCTGCAAGTAATGTAGCTACCATTGCTACGCTAAGAACTGCACCAAGTAATTTCTTCTTCATTCTTGATTTCCTCCCTTATGAAATTGTCATGCGGTCTGAATATCAAACCGCTACTTGTTACAGTCCATACTATATCACCAAATCCATAGTACAAAATTGTTAACTGCTTAATTTTCTTGTTCACAATTCGTTCACTTTTGGATCGTTCTAGCATTTTCTTGTCAAGGCTCTAGCACAGGTTAAAAATATGCTATTATTACGTCACTTAGCAACGTTTATGTAGATATCCTCTTTAAGATGATATCCGCCGTCTATTATGGTTTCGTCCATATTGTCCTTATTTACTGCTATAGGTTCAAGCTTTATATACGGTACATCATAGGTTCCGTCATTATAGCGGGTCGCCGTCTTTATCTCTTCACCCTTTGCAAGATTGACCGCATATTCGGCAGCCTTTTTTGCGAGATTTTCCACAGGCTTATAGACTGTCATTTCCTGAGTTCCTTCGACTATCCTCTGGCACGCATCCAGATCCGCATCCTGACCTACGACTACTACCTTTCCGGCAAGCCTCATTTCCGAGAGCGCCCTTATCACTACCCCTGCCAACGCATCGTTACCGCACATTATGGCGTCCGCCTTTCTCACCAGGTCTTCATTTTCATTAACATAGTCATAGGCTATCTCAGACCTCCAGCCTTCACAATGGCATTCACCGATTATCTGGGCTGCATTCTTCCTTGACTGATAATCAAATCCCTGCGCCACCTGTACAACATTGTTATCAGACTCGGGACCGCAGATCTTGATCACCTTTTTATTCTTTCCCAGCTTGTCATATATCGCCTGCCCCATCAGGTCTCCGACTTTCTCGTTATCAAATGATATATACATATCCACGTTTGAGTCTTTTATCAGCCTGTCATAGCACATGACAGGTATCCCTTCCTTCCTGGCCTTGGCAACCACATCCTTAAGAGCTTCCGCATCTATTGCGACAACCACTATCGCATCCACTCCCTTATTTATAAAATACTGTATCTGCGATATCTGCTCATCTATCTCACCGTTTGCGGACTGAACATTCACATCGGCGCCAAGCTCCCTTGCCGTTGCGACAAAGACATCCCGGTCTCTCTGCCACCGCTCAATGACAAAAGAGTCAAAACTCATGCCTATCTGTATCCTGTCATTTGTCCTGCCCGTTGTCATGTTCCCGTCATTTTCATCCGAACCGCATCCTGCAAGGGATACTGCAAGCAAAATCAGGCACATTACTATGCATATATTTTTTGTACTGTTCTTAAATCTCATTCCTTTATCCATATCCTTGTAGCTCACTGCTTCTCCTTAAACTCCGTCGGCGTTACTCCGACATTCTTTTTAAATATCCTGCTGAAATAATTGGGATCCGAATATCCGACCTCGGTACATATCTCCTTCATTGACATATCAGTCCCGCTTATCAGTTGTTTTGCCTTGTTTATCCTTATCGATGTAAGGTACTCAATGAAGTTCTCGCCTGTTTCTTCCTTAAACAGCTTGCTGAAATAATAAGGGCTTATATCAACTTCCCGCGATACTTCATCCAACGAAATATCCTTATTATAACGCTCTGCTATATATGCCCTTGCTCGTTCCACGCTTGATGATGACTGTTTTTCCTTACTCTGGACAACATCCTTGCAGGCAGCGCTGATCTTGCTCAAGAACCACTGCTGGATCTCATCCATCGTATTTATGGCAAGCAAAGACGGAAGATAATCCTGTCTTGAAAGAAAATGGTATTCCATTCCGTTCTCCTCTATCGCAAGATGTTCCGCCCATAATACGAATTCCAGTACCTTGAGCTTGATATCGTAAATATGATCTCCGTAATTCTCTCTCATCCAGTCAAAGAAACGGTTGGCCGCAATAAGTGCTTCGTTCTCGTTGCCCTTCTCTGTCATGTCAAACAGGCGGCGTTCTTCATCTATCGGGTAATTAGCCTCGTAGCTTACCATGATAGGAAGGTCGGCCACATGTGCAACTGTACCGTCGCTCTTTCTTAATGCACGCTGCCCCTCCTGATAGGAACGTGCACATTCCTCCAGCCGGACTACAGACCCTATGCCCGCGCGGAACCTTACATCCACATACTGTTTCAGTTTGCGGATCATAGTCCTGGTCTTTTCGATTATCTCGATACGTTCCGTGTATTCTAAATGGTCGTTCCCGTAAGGAACATAGATTATCACACGATTTGCCATCATCGAGCCTATTATGCATTCATAGAAGCCCTTGACCACTTCCCTTATTTCCCTATAATATGACTGCATCTTTATCCCGGTGCCAACGGCATTGGTCAGATGGTTATCGGCCTGATTGTCACCCCACTCAAGTACTATAACGAAGCCGTAATCCTTATCTATCGACAGCAGGCTCCTGAAATTGTCGATCTCCTTATCGTAATCATCCTGGAACAGTGCTGTATAGATCATGTTGTTCTCTATGATCGGAATGACAGTTTCAAGTTTCTCTTTGATGAGGAGATCCTGGCTACGTCTGTCCTTTTCATCATCTATCATACGCATCGCTCGCTTTAACACTTCCACGATGCGCGCCTGATCCACCGGTTTATTAAGGTAATCAAGCACTCCTAAATTGATCGCTTCCCTTGCATAGTCGAACTTGTCATATGCGGACATGACAATAAAGATCGTGGAGCCGTTCATTCCACGGATCTCCTTCATCGCCTCGATACCGTTGATACCGGGCATCTGTATGTCCATAAATGCGATATCCGGCCTGAAGCTCTCAGCGAGTTCGATCACCTTCCTGCCCGTCTTGGCCGACTCTATCTGGCAGATCTCCGGGAAATTCTTCTCGATTATGAATTTCAGCGAATCGATGACGATGCCCTCATCATCCGCAAGCATTATCTTATACATTGTTTCCAGCCTTTCTTACATTAATCAACCGGGATCCGTATTATAACTTCCGTTCCCTTATTCTCACCTTCTGAATAAATATTGAAGATATTATCCACATTAAAGTGCAGATCCAGCCTTGCGATAACGTTATTAAGCCCGATCCCGTTGCTGTCACCCGTTGGTTCCGACTGGACCAGCTCATCCGACAGTATCCTGTCTATCATATCCTGATCCATTCCGATGCCGTTATCCTTAACTGAAATGCACACCCTGTCTTCTTCCCTGTACACCGAAAGCGTGATCAATCCCTCCCAGTCTATATTCCTGATGCCGTAATTGACTGCATTTTCAACCAGGGGCTGAAGGGTCATGCTTGGGATCTCCGTGTCGATAAGCGTATCATCAATGTTCTTTTCAAAATGTATTTCCCCGGAGAATCTTACATTTAAAATATAGACATAATTATCTACAAGTTCGATCTCATCCGCAATAGTCGTAAGCTCATTGTCTTTCTTTATATTATATCTGAAAAAATCAGCCATCTTACGGATATAGGTATTAGTCCTGTCCGCACCCTCAAGCATCGCAAGCTGGGCTCCGGCATTAAGTGTATTGAACAGAAAATGCGGATTGATCTGCGCCTGGAGATACTTAAGCTGGGCTTCCTTAAGAGCCGCATTCATACGAAGGTCTTTCTCCTTCATCGCACTTTCCTTCTCCATATTCTCCTTGACCTGTTCGATATAATCACGCAGGCTTAAGAGCATCTGGTTGAAGGCCCTGGTAACTACGCCTATCTCATCTTCCGATTCAACAGTAAGAAGTTCTCCCTCGATCTTGCCCTCCGATACCTCATTGGCACGTCCCGCAAGAAGGCTTAGAGGACCCGTTATGGATCTTGTTGTCAGTATAATGACCAGTATGTTGCATATCGCAACCAGCACCAGAATGGTAAGGCAGAAAAACTCCGAATACTTAAGTGATTTTAAAAGCCCTGCATAGTTGGATGAACTGTATCTGAACTGTTCATTATTCAGGCTGTAGATGCTGGTCTTAAGATAATTGTAGATATGAGTACTCTCATTATAGAGGTCGGCGTACTTGGATACATTTCGTCCGCGCTTGGCATTTACTGCTTCTCCCGCTCTTTCAAGATAGGTGTCCGATAGTCCCTTTATCGATTTTTCCATGTACTTAAGCTCACTGCTGCCGGTAGTTATTGTAAGGGCGTCAAGCAGATCCCTGTATTCCTGCTCATGCTTGTAATAATCCTCCAGTGACTCGGTACTCTTCGTCTTAAGATACTGGGTCATATTATCATGCAGATCCGTAAGCTTATCAGTCAGTTCATTAAGGCTGACATTGCTTGAATACAGCTCTTCTATACGGCCTATCATCTGATTGATATTTACATAAACGTAAACATTAACCACAAAAATAAGCGCAGTAGTGAGCAGGAACAGTATTGTTAGACGTGTTTGAATAGACAGATTGGAAAAGCGGTTTTTATTTTTCATCTTCGGCCCCGCTTTCCAGATAATCCTTGACATTATCCTTGTTTATGATCCTGTAGTCCACACCATAGTAATCGCTGACACGCCTGTAATCCATATATTCATTAAGCGCATCCACACAGTCACGTCCCAGCTGCTGCGTATCGACAGTGATCGAGGCATATATTACATTCTTATCTATGGCACGCAGAATGGTATCCGAATCGTAATAACCGAGTATCACGGATTCGCCTACCCTGTTCTGCTCAACTATGGTCTGATATACACTGACAGTATTTATCTCATTAAGGCATACGATGATATCGGGAAGCACAGGCCTGCCAAATACATCGCGGATCGATTCTTCGGCAGTGAACTCACCGCTGTTATCTATCTCAACAGTATTAAGGGTTATTTCGGGATATGAATCAGGTTTCTTCTGAAGTGTTTCCTTAATGGCTGTTAGTACGGTATTCTGCGTTGTATCTTCCATATTTACATCGGTAAGTACCAAAACGCTTAATGCCTTGCCACTGCCGCCGGGTTTCTTATCCTCCGCTGACCTGGCCGCCTTCATGATCAGCCTGCCGTATTCGGTCCCGAGGTTATAGTTACTGACGCCCACGTAACTTTTTCTCGCACTTCCGGGTGCATCTGCCATTACAGTAACCACCGGGATCCCGGCCGCCACTGCCCTGTTTATGAGTACGATGGATTCTACAGAATCATCAGCCTCATATATAATGCCGTCAACCTTGGATGCTATCGCCATTTCCATAAGCTCATTCCTGGTATAGACATCCGCAAGATTATCACCCATCTTGTTTACGTATACATTGGTCTGCTCGCCCTCATTCTGCATGCTGCCAAAAGCCGCAGACCAGAACGTATCCGCATTGTCCCTTACGACAAGCGCATAATACCGTGCGTATTTTCTGTATTCCTCATTATACAGTTCCGCATCTTTTTTGATATATATCCTGAAATATATCATGCTGCCAACAGTAATGAGGCTTGATATGGATACCATGACAATGAGCAGGATAGTAGCGATTGTATATTTTTTTTCTTTCTTCATCAGATCTTTATGCTTATGCCGAAAGGATCATTTCCTTATGTGACGTCCAAACATCCTGTTCTTCATAAGCTTTTTTCTCAAATTCCTGGCCTTTGGAAGCTTCCTGCTTAAGAACAGCTGTCTTATTACCATCTTATTATCCGATATGTCAGTATTCTCTCCTGCTCTCTTTATCCTGGCAGCTCCGTTTCCGTTTATCGTACCGGCAGCATACAGTCCCTGCGGTGATATATTAAGAGTCACTGCCTTGTCACTATTAGGCTCTGCCTTGTTTCCGGCTTTACTCTTATCCTTGTCTGTTTCCTCTTCGCTTATGCCTTTATGACGTTTAAATATCTTCATGAATTCCTTACCGGTTATGCTCTCCTTCTCAAGCAGATAAGCAGCCAGTTCATCCATGAGCTCACGGTTTTCAATGAGCATCTGCTTAGCCTTCTCATACGATTCGGATATTATGCGCATAACTTCCGCATCCACATCCGCAGCTGTCTTATCGGAACATTCAAGTACTTTCCCACCGCTTAAGTAACGATCCTGAACTGATTCCAGCTGGATAAGTCCGAACTTCTCGGACATGCCATACATCGTTACCATATTGCGGGCTATTCCGGTTGCCTGCTCAATATCATTAGCTGCACCCGTAGTTATAGAATCAAACACGATCTCTTCAGCAGCACGTCCGGCAAGCGCTGTGATAATGCGTTCTTCAAGCTCAACCTTACTGCGCAGGTGCTTCTCCTCATCAGGAACGTACCAGGCATAACCGAGAGCGCCCATGGTACGCGGTACGATAGTGATCTTCTGGATGGGGTCTGTATTCTTCTGGAGAGCACTCGCAAGCGCATGACCGATCTCATGGTAGGATACTATCTTCTTCTCTTCCGCGGTCATTACGCGATCCTTCTTCTCCTTACCCATCATGACAACCTCAATGGCTTCAAGAAGATCTTTCTGGTTAACAGCTTCCCGTCCGTTCTTAACAGCGTTTATCGCAGCTTCATTGACCATGTTGGCAAGATCCGAACCTACGGCGCCCGCTGTTGCAAGACCGATCTCATCCATATCGACGGTATCATCAAGGAGTACATCCTTGCTATGAACCTTAAGTGTTTCAATACGTCCCTTAAGATCAGGCTTGTCCACTATGATACGTCTGTCAAAACGTCCCGGACGCAACAGGGCCTTATCAAGTATCTCCGGCCTGTTGGTCGCTGCAAGTATTAAGATACCCTTGCTGGTATCAAAACCGTCCATCTCAGAAAGCAGCTGATTCAATGTCTGCTCACGTTCGTCATTTCCGCCGCCGAACCTTGAATCACGGCTCTTTCCTATAGCATCTATCTCATCTATGAAAATGATACAAGGTGCATTCTTGGTCGCATCCTTAAATAAGTCACGCACTCTGGATGCTCCAACACCAACGTACATTTCAACAAAATCTGAACCTGCAAGCGAGAAGAACGGAACATGCGCTTCACCGGCAACTGCCTTTGCAAGCAGGGTCTTACCTGTTCCTGGAGGCCCCACCAACAGCGCGCCCTTTGGAAGCTTGGCACCTATCTTTACGTACTTGCCGGGATTATGCAGAAAATCAACAACTTCCTGAAGCGATTCCTTGGCTTCATCCTGACCCGCAACATCCTTAAATGTAATACCTGTCTCCTTCTGTACATATACTTTGGCGTTACTGCGGCCAACGCCCATGACACCGCCGCCCCTTGTCATCCTTCTCATAAGGAAGCTTAAGAGTACCCACACAAGCACTATCGGCAGTACGTAAGACACTATAACTGCTATGATATAATCCGATGACGAGCTTTCCTTCTGCTCAAACTTAACGCCCGACTTAAGAAGCCTGTCGGTAAGTCCTTCATCCTGTACCCTTGCAGTATAGAAGGTATTTTTTACATACTTGTCTTCCTGTTTCTTCGGCGTTATCTCGATCTCGTCGGCATCTATCACTACCTTGTCTATCTCGCCGTTTTCAACTTTCTGTATGAATTCATCATAGCTTATCTTCTTATTGGTCCCTTCCGTTATTGATGAACGCATATATGAGACCATGAGCATAGTCACCAGCGTGGCTATGACCAGAATAAGTAGTGTCTGTCTGTTTTTCGGGGGCTTGTTCCCGCCGTTATTTCCCTGATTGTTGTCGTTCTCGCCCATTTTTTTCTCCGGTTTCCTGTTTCAAGTCCAGGTTAATATTCATAAACAGGCACAATGTCCTGAATATACACTCAACATTATAAATTCTGTTATCTGATAAATCAACGAACAATTTTTGAAGATTGTGTGTTCTTATTTACAAAAAAATTCATAAATCAATAGCATAAACGCCAAGGATAACGTATAATTATACTGATTCAAAAGCTGCAGCATAAGAGGGGAAGCTGATGGTTTTTAATTCATACTCATTTGTTTTTGTTTTTCTCCCTGCAATTATCATACTGTATCACCTTATAAACAGGGGTGGTCACTATACGTCCGGCAAGGTAGTGCTTCTTGCTGCCTCCGTTTTGTTTTATTTTTACGGGGGATTCGCAGCGCTTGCCATACTTACTGCCAGTTTGGCCGTTAATTACTGTCTGTGCAGATACCTTATAATGACAGATCTCGATGACCGTGTAAGACGTTTTTCTCTTAGTGCCGGGATAATCTTAAACATCGGTCTGCTCATCTATTTTAAATACCTCGGATTCTTTGAAAGCATCTTAAATTCCCTGTTCAAAACAGGATTTCCCATACGTGAAGTCCTGCTGCCGCTTGGAATAAGCTATTATACCTTTTCACAGATCACATTCCTTGTAGATGGATACAGGGAGCCTGATAAACAGTACAGCCTGCTTGACTACGCCCTGTTTGTGACTTTCTTCCCGAAGATATCGGTTGGACCAATAGCTGTTGCAAAGGAAATGATCCCGCAGTTTAACGATCTTTCCAGGAAAAAAGTCAATTATGACAACATCGCGGGAGGTATCGTGACCTTTACTGCCGGTCTTTCCAAGAAAGTCCTGCTCGCTGACAACCTCGCTCCTTATGCGAACTGGGGATTTTCACATATAAACGATCTTGGAACGACAAATGCGATCATCTCAATGCTTGCCTATACCATGCAGATCTACTTTGATTTCAGCGGTTACTGTGATATGGCTAAAGCAATCTGCCTTATGCTTAACCTTGACCTGCCCGATAACTTCCTGTCCCCGTACAGGGCTGTCTCTGTGGCTGATTTTTGGAAAAGATGGCATATCACCCTTACGAATTTCTTTACAAGATACGTTTATATACCGCTTGGTGGAAACCGTAAGGGGCGTGTCCGTACATATATAAATATGTTCATCATATTTTTCTTAAGCGGCCTGTGGCACGGAGCCGCCTATACTTTTATAATATGGGGACTCATCCATGGCATCGGGATATCGTTAAGCAAGCTTCTTAAGGACAGGATGAAAAAGATCCCGCATATCATCCGCTGTATAGGGACCTTCCTGTTTGTAAATGTAACCTGGATAATATTCAGATCGGAGAACCTTGCTTATGCGATAGAATTCTTAAGACAGCTGTTCTCATTCAAAATGATCCCTGTAAACATAGAACTGGTGGC
Source organism: Lachnospiraceae bacterium (assembly GCA_017524595.1). GTDB lineage: Bacteria > Bacillota > Clostridia > Lachnospirales > Lachnospiraceae > UBA2868. The sequence continues at coordinate 11,795 of JAFXVI010000098.1, forward strand.
TGAAGCAACTCCCGATGAGATGCAGTTCCTGCAGTGGTTTATACTGAATTCCTCCGGTAAAACCCCCTACCTAAGCGGCTGCATCATCATCATAGGATTCCTGCTAATCGCATCCTTTATATCTGTATATTGTAAGAATTCGACCGAATGGCTTGCCTCGCTTAAGTTAAGCGGCCGTACCGCCGCAACTACAGTGATACTGCTGATCATGTCGATTCTGTCGCTCTCCGGAGTATCAGAATTCATATATACCAATTTCTGACAGGAAACGGTTATGGAAGCAAAAATCTTTGTAAAACGCACAATAGCATACACCGTTCTGACACTTGCGCTGATAGTGGTTCTCGTTATCGTTATCGATCCGTTCTCACGGTATCATGCGCCATGGTTCGGGCTTGCCGCCGTGGAAACAGACGAACGGACCTCGGCCATAGGCATTGCGAGGAATCTTGAGTATGATACTGCCCTTATCGGTTCGTCCATGAGTGAAAACTTCCGCCGCTCATGGTTTGAAGACGGGGTTTTCGGCAATAAATGCGTGAAGCTTTCTCTGCAGGGAGCCCACTACGGAGACTACAGGGTGGTACTTGATGAAGTCCTTAAGCATCCCGGCACGAAAAACGTTGTATTCTGTCTGGATACTTATCTGTTTGCAGATGACGCCGCCACCTATCCGCAGACAATAGAATACTACTATGCGTCAGATATCGGTCCCGGTGACATCCACTATCTGTTCAATAAATCCGTGGTATTTGAATTCATACCCAAATTTCTTGTGACAAACGTGATGGAAAACTATGACAATGATAATGCATATGTATGGTCAGATGACTATCAGTACTCTAAATATGCAGCCCGGTATGCATATATGTCCAAAAGGCTGCTGACTAAACTTGAAGAAAAGCCGTATGATGCATTTTTTGCAAATGCAGATGCCTTCACCGACCCTTTCATAGAACAGATACGTTCGCATCCTGATGTCAACTTCTATCTGTATGCGCCGCCCTACAGCATACTGTTCTGGGATGACGTGATCCTTCGGGGCAATGCGACTGCCACGATCTGTGTTCAGGAGCGGGAATACAGGAAACTGCTCGAATGCGATAACGTGCGTCTGTTTTATTTTCAGGATGACAAGGATATAATCACGGATCTGTCTTACTACAGGGATTACTCACATTACAGAGATGATGTGAATTACTATATGTATGAAGCTATGCGGGACGGCACTCACGAGATCTATTTAGACAACTATTATGATGTTCTGCTCGATATGTATAATTTCGCGATCACCTATGATTACGAACAATGTTTTCATTAAAAACCCCTGACAATTACTGTCAGGGGCTTCATCTTTACCACAGCTTTTCGGGATACTCTCCCTTATCCTTAAGCGCCTTTATAGATCCCATTACAAACGGCTTGTCTTCCTTATAGGTAACCCCAAACCATCTGTCTTTTGACTTAAGTACCCTGACAGTTGCCTTGTCTGCCGTAAGCAGCTCATCTACAACTCCCGGCAGATAGCACTCAGCCTTCTGCGGATTACCGGGTACAACTTCCTTAAAGAACCTCTCAAAGCTCTTACCTGCTTCATCGATAAAGCTCTTTGAAAATCCCCACATATTCATAGATACGATGCTGTTTTCGTCTATGTCTGTATAAGTAGCCCCGTTATCTTCAGTAAAAGCAGCTCCTGCAGCAGTCTTTTCAATATGGGTACGCTCAACTATATCCGTAAGATATCCGTCCTTATCCGTAGTACATAAACCGCGGGATACATATCCGTTCTCGGTAAGTGTATTCTTAAGTTCATAACCTACCATCGCATATCTGTATTTCTCATCATCACTGCTGCCTGAGAGAAAATCATATATGATCTTAAACGCTTCCCTTCCATAGAAATCATCCGCGTTTATAACGGCGAAAGGACCGTTTATCAGCTTACGGGCACTAAGCACCGCATGAGCTGTTCCCCAAGGCTTTACCCTTCCTTCAGGGATCTCACATCCCGCCGGTATATCAGATAATTCCTGGAATGCATATTCAACTTCAATATGGTCTTTTACAACATCACCTATACAGGTGCGGAAATCCTGTTCATTTTCCTTCTTGATAACGAATACGACTTTTGAAAAGCCTGCCCGTATAGCATCATATATCGAAAAATCAATTATCTTGTTTCCCTGTTCATCCACCGGATCTATCTGCTTAAGACCTCCGTACCTTGATCCCATGCCCGCTGCCATTATCACAAGAGTGGGACACGGGGACGGTTCTTTTGTCCTCACATCCTGCTCTGTTCCGGGTTTTATATCATGTGAGGACAAAAGAACCGTCCCCATTGTCCCAGCTACAGGTTTTCTTCTCGGTTCACTGGTAAGATCTACTCCAAGCTTCTTGAATGTCTTGATATCTACCTCTGCCAGCATAACGGACGTATGCACCTGACAGCCCTTTAAAGCATGAAGCTGTTCCATTGCCGCCCTTGCATTTTTATCATTTACGGCTGACATCGCAAGAGCTATCAATATCTCGTCAGTATGCAGCCTGGGATTCCTTCCTCCAAGATACTCCGTTTTGAGTGTCTGGATAGGTTCGATCGCTTCCCTTGAGATAACATGGAGCTTATGATCGATACCTGCAAGCTCCTTAAGCGCATTAAGCAAAAGCGCTGCAGACGCACCCAAAAGATCCGTTGTCTTTGATGTTATGATCCTGCCGTCCTGAAGCTCGATCGCGGCACAGGGAACGCCCAGATCTTCAGCCCTTTTGTTCGCGGCTACCGTGACTTTGCGGTCATCTGTATTAATGCCCGCCTGCTTCATGATAAGCTCTATCTTAAGTACTTCATTCTCTGAAGCCTTCTCATTAACGACACCGTTTAGCGTAGTATAATATCTGCGGATTATCTCCATCCGCGAAGCCTCACAGCATACGTCGTCATCTATTATACAGTTCCCCGCCATATTAACACCCATATCCGTGGGAGACTTATACGGATTGTACCCGTATATCCCTTCAAATATAGAATTAAGCACGGGGAATATCTCTATATCCCTGTTGTAATTGACCGTGGTCTGACCATAAGCTTCCAGATGGAACGGATCGATCATGTTTACATCATTAAGATCCGCTGTTGCGGCCTCATAAGCCAGATTAACCGGATGCTTAAGAGGTATGTTCCATATAGGGAAAGTCTCAAACTTGGCATATCCGGCCTTAATACCCCTCTTATTTTCATGATAGAGCTGTGAAAGACAGGTTGCCATCTTTCCGCTTCCGGGTCCCGGTGCCGTAACTACAACAAGAGGTCTTGACGTCTCAATATAGTCATTCTTACCGAAACCGTCGTCACTCGCGATCAGTGCAACATTTGACGGATAGCCTTCTATCCTGTAATGGTGATATACCTTGTAGCCCCTTTTCTCCATACGGGCTTCAAATGCTTCCGCAGCCCCCTGACCTTTAAACTGGGTTAGCACAACACTGCCCACATACAGGCCTCTGCTCTCGAATTCCCTTATAAGACGGATCACATCTTCATCATAGGTGATCCCCAGATCGCCCCTTATCTTGTTCTTCTCTATATCGTTTGAATTGATAACTAAGATTATCTCAACCCTGTCTGACAGCTTCATGAGCATACGAAGCTTGCTGTCAGGCTCAAATCCCGGAAGCACCCGTGAGGCGTGATAATCGTCAAACAGCTTGCCTCCGAATTCAAGGTACAGCTTATCACCGAACTTGCTTATCCTCTCCCTTATATGCTCCGACTGCATCTTAAGATATTTTTCGTTATCAAATCCTGTTTTCATTCCTAATACTCCCGATATTAAAATCACTCCGTATTATCTGTACAACACTTTTATAAGTGTAGTATTTATGATTGATTTTTTCAACCACTGATTTCATTTAAACAGGACGCTGCCAAAACAGCGCCCTGTATATTTCATATATATTTCTGTCCTTGTCTTACTTGAAAGGATTCTCCGTAGGATAAGGAAGTGATGCCGGCTGGTTGTAACCTATCTCGCAGGTGCAAACGCCGATATACTTGAATACCTCATAAAGAGCCTTGCCGTAATGTCCGAAAGCAACTGCTCCATGGTGAGGATAATTCTTCTGAATGAGCACGTGACGATAGAAACGTCCCATCTCAGGAATAGCGAATACGCCGATGCCGCCGAATGATCTTGTGGCAACAGGAAGAATCTCGCCCTGTGCAACGTATGCACGAAGGATGTTGTCAGCTGTTGACTGCAGACGATAGAAGGTGATAGGTCCTGGAACAAGATCGCCTTCAAGTGTTCCGTTTGTAACCTCAACCGGAAGTGAACGAGCCATTATAGCCTGATACTTCATCTCGCCCTTGGTAAGCTTCTTGGAGCATGTATTGCCGCAGTGGAAGCCCATGAATGTATCTGTATGCTTGTAATCGAACTTGCCCTTGATGCTGTCCTCATACATACACTTCGGAACAGAGTTGTTGATATCAAGAAGTGTAACGATATCATCACTTACGCAGGTTCCGATGTACTCGCTTAAGCAGCCGTAGATATCAACTTCACAGGATACAGGGATGCCGCGTCCGGTAAGACGTGAATTAACATAGCAGGGAACGAAACCGAACTGTGTCTGGAATGCCGGCCAGCACTTACCTGCGATAGCAACGAATTCCTTGGATCCCTTATGTCCGTCGATCCAGTCAAGAAGAGTAAGCTCATACTGAGCCAGCTTCTCAAGGATCTCAGGCTTCTTATTTCCATCACCGAGTTCCTCAGCCATATCCTTAACAACATCAGCGATCCTTGCATCGCCTGCGTGCTTATTGAATGATTCGAACAGATCAAGCTCTGAATTCTCCTCGATCTCAACTCCAAGGTTGTAAAGCTGCTTGATAGGAGCATTACAAGCAAGGAAGTTAAGCGGTCTGGGACCGAATGATATTATCTTAAGGTTCTGAAGCGCATATACAGTACGTGCGATCGGAACGAACTCGTTGATCATGTCAGCGCAGTCCTCAGCATCACCAACAGGATACTCGGGAATATAAGCCTTAACATTACGAAGTGCCAGATTGTAGCTTGCATTGAGCATTCCACAGTAAGCATCGCCACGGCCTGCTGTTGTTACAGAATCATAATCCTCCTCAGCTGCTGCACAGAACATCTTGGGACCGCAGAACTGCTGAGCCAGCATAGTCTCTGATATCTCGGGACCGAAGTTGCCAAGAAATACGCACAATGCGTTACATCCAGCCTTCTTGATGTCCTCAAGAGCCTGCTGCATATGGATCTCGCTCTCAATGATCGTAACGGGGCACTCATAAATATCAGCTGCATCATATTTCTTAGCATATGCCTCTACGAGAGCCTTTCTTCTTCTGATGGTAAGGTCAGCAGGGAAACAGTCACGGCTGACGCCCACGATACCGATTTTCACTTTGGGTATGTTGTTCATATTCTTTCTCCTTTTCTTCTTGAAACTGTGTTTATGATAAAACAGAACCCCCCGTCCTGCTTGATCCGGTTATTACTCCGATCCCTTCCCTTCAGACAAAACCTGTGTCCTGCGGGATCTTTTCTATAGTAAATACTGTTTACTCATCTACATTTAAGTTCTTGCCTATTAGTCCGTTAAACGCTCCGTCTATCTTCGCATCCGGATGTCCGATGAGCCATTTATTCCTTGCAAACAGCAGCTTATCTTCAGGTGTTGAATCTGCCTTAAAATCAAGATCAGTATTCGTTCCCTTCGGAAGCACTACAACAACCCTGAACTTATTCCCCTGATAATTGCAGGGTGCATAATGCAGCGTTGTTGCAAAGCACTCAACTGCTGTTCCCGCAGGCAGATGGAAAGCAACCATCTTCGATGTATCGTAGGTATAATCCTCGGTAACATCAGCCTCGCTGCCCCAAATCATCACGCAGTCGGTAACGGCTACATTGATCTCGGAATCCCTGTGGTACTCAACTGCATTAAGCAATACATTATTTCCGTTACAGTAACCTATCTGGATAGGCATTCCTCCGTACAGGCTCTCGGCTATCTGCTTGTATTCAGGGCAGGCCTCAAGTTCCTTAACGGACGGTACATATACTACATCATCAGGGCAGGGAGTATTCCCCATCTCCTTAATGATATTGGAAAAATCAATTCCCTCTATCACCCTTCCGTACTTCCTGAATTCAGGATCTTTAACACTTAAAATCTTCACTGTCCTTCTCCTTTCCCGTCCCCTCAAGATGTTAAGATCATAATAATAGTTTATTTACTAAACTAAATTTATGCTAACACCTTTTATATCGGTTAGTCAATGCTAACTATGCCTGTCCGGAAATATATTTCTGATCAGCCATAATAAATTAAAATAAAGCCTTCTCTAATTTGTTTACTTATTAAACAAAGTATGCTATTCTAATCATATACTATTTTCAAGGAGTCATTAATGGTAACCGGCAGCAAGGAAATGATAAGAGATATCAATTCCCATCTTGTTCTTGAAATGGTCCTTAACGAAGGACCTATCTCAAGGGCTTCCATTGCTGCGAAGCTCGGACTTACCAAGGCGACCATTTCAACTATAGTAACAGAGCTTATGGATAAGCAGCTTATAAGGGAGATCGGTTCTGATGATACCTCTCTTGGCCGAAAGCCGATACTGCTCGAGTTCTGCCGGGAGAACGGACATATTCTGTCAATAGACATGGGTGTTAACAGTATCAGCGCTTTTACTTCGGATCTTACCTGCAATGACTGCGGACTTAAGCAGTTCCCCAACAACTACAGCCGTGACAACATAATCAGCGGACTTATATACATTATCAATTCATGTATCGAATCACTCCCCGAAACGCCTTTCGGCATTGCAGGGATTTCAATAGGGGTTCATGGAGTTATTCATAACAATGAGATCACTTTCACTCCCTACTATGATTATGCCGGACTCCCGATAGCTGAAAAGTTAAGCGAACATTTCAGTGTACCTGTCCTTTTGGAGAATGAAGCCAATCTGTCAGTAATAGGTGAGAAATGCTTCTGCTACAACGTTCCAAACATGATAGGCGTAAGTGTCCATTCGGGTCTTGGCGTAGGTATCATAATAGACAACAAGCTGTACACAGGCTACAACGGCAACGCCGGTGAGTTCGGACATACCATTATAAACGTTGACGGCATCAAATGTCCCTGCGGCAACAGCGGATGTATCGAGCAGTATGCATCCGAGCGCGCCATACTTAAAAGGTATGCCGAAGTAAGGCATATGTCCAAGCTTACGATTGATGAATTCATCGCCGCATACAATTCAGGCGACACGATGGCAGCCGCCCTTGTGGATCAGTTCGTCAAATACATCTCTGTCGGGATCAATAACATACTAAATATCTTTAACCCCGACGTGATAGTTATAAACTCAAGCTTCACCATGTATATAAAGGATCTTCACGAACGCATCAAATCACAACTTAAAAACCGGATGAACGAGTACTGTACTCTCGTTCCATCCGGTCTTCAGGATATTTCTATATTACTCGGGGGCACCTGCCTTATCATCAAGGACTTCTTAGGTGTCGATTATTCAGCCCCGAACAGTGATTTCATTGTAGGATAGAGCTTCTTGAAATACTGATAACGCTCCTCATACTTAGCTGTCAGTTCCTTGTCGGGCTTAACCACGTCAATGACCTTAACAAGCTTGTCCGCTGCTTCCTCAACAGTTGCATATTCGCCGCAGCCAACAGCCGCAAGGATCGCTCCGCCGTAACCCGGACCTTCTTCTGATTCAATAACCTCAACAGGAATACCAAGAACATTAGCCATCATCTTCTTCCAAAGGGGTGACTTTGCACCGCCTCCGCAGATCTTCGTGCTTTCTATCTTAATGCCCTGTGACTTTGCAACCTCAAATGAATCCCTGATACCGAAGCATACGCCCTCAAGCACTGCCTGAGTCATATCGGCTCTTGTTGAATCCATGGTCATACCGATAAATACAGCTCTTGCGTCCGGATTGTTGTGAGGTGAACGCTCGCCCATAAGATAAGGCATGAAGTATACATGATTCTCACCGAGCTTGTCATCTGTGATAGGTGCCTGCTCCTTGCCAAAATCAGTCGTTCCGATGATATCCTCCATCCACCACTTGTTACATGAAGCAGCGCTGAGCATACATCCCATGAGATGGAAGTGTCCGTCTGAATGAGCAAAAGCATGGAGCGCGTTCTTGTCATCAACAACGAAATCCTTACTGGAGATAAATATCGTTCCGCTGGTACCAAGTGAGATATTGCAGCGTCCGTCGCCTACAGTTCCTGTTCCTATGGCTGCTGCCGCATTATCGCCTGCGCCTGCGATTATCTTAACGTCCTTACTGAAGCCAAGTTCATCGGCAAGCTCCGGCTTGATAGTTCCTACTACCTCGTAGCTTTCGAATATCTTCGCAAGCTGCGATTCCTTTACGGAACATATCTCCATCATTTCCTTGCTCCAGCACTTATTCTTTACATCAAAGAGCAGCATACCAGATGCATCTGAAACATCTGTGCAGTGAACTCCTGACAGCTTGTATGCAAGATAGTCCTTCGGAAGCATGATCTTCTCTATCTTTGCAAAGTTCTCCGGTTCATTCTCTTTCATCCACAGGATCTTGGGTGCCGTAAAACCGGCAAATGCAATGTTGGCTGTATACTGTGACAGCTTGTCCTTACCTATTACATTGTTAAGGTACTCTGTCTCCTTACCGGTACGTCCGTCATTCCACAATATTGCCGGACGGATAACATTATCATCCTTGTCAAGAACTACAAGACCGTGCATCTGACCACCAAAGCTGATGCCTGCGATCTTACTCTTATCGCACTCGCTTGTGAGCTCTTTAAGTCCTGCCATTGACTGTTCCCACCAGTCTTCGGGCTTCTGCTCCGACCATCCCGGATGAGGGAAGCTTAACGGATACTCTTTGGAAACTATCTTCTCGATCTTACCGTTTCCATCCATCAGAAGCATCTTAACTGCACTTGTTCCTAAATCGATTCCTACGTATAACATACCTTCCTCCTTTACATAGTTACCTCAATCTTCACAGGCTCCACACCACACAGCTTCACACTACGTTCATCCGGCTGGCTCACACCCGCAAACAATGTGAAGCTCTTGCTGTCAAGAACCCTCTTGCCTTCTTCATCATATTCAAGAAAGCTCTTGCCTGAAACAGGCAGTATAACCTCTGCCTCTTCACCGGCATTTAAAGCTACTCTCTTAAATGCGCACAGGCTGTGGTTCCTTACCGCAAGTGAAGATCCATTATCCTTTATATATATCTGAACAACCTCTTCTATATTACGGCTGCTCTCATTCTTTATAACGACTTTCACGTCTGCAGATACTGATTCTAATGCAGAAGCCTCAGAACCTGCTGCCTTAAGAGCCTGAGTATCTATCCCGGCTGACTTTACCGATACCTTTCCATAAGTAAGTCCAAATCCGAACGGATACTGGGCCTCATTCTCCATGTATCTGTAAGTCCTGCCCTTCATCGAATAATCCGTGAATTCAGGAAGCTCACTTAACGAATTATACAATGTTATCGGAAGCTTGCCTGACGGGGACTTCTTGCCAAACAGTATATCAGCAAACGCCTTGCCGCCCTCGGCACCCGGATACCATGCCTGGATTATGGCTTTCACATTGGCTGCCTCATTCGCAAAAGAAAGATCCATTGCAGAACCGGTCATTACTGCAAGAACTATCGGCTTACCCGTGTTTATGACTGCCTTTGCAAGTTCCATCTGTGATTCCGGAAAATTAAGATCGACCTTATCACCCGAAGCATAGCTGTTGCCTGTATCTCCCTCTTCACCTTCAAGCGTTTCGTCAAGTCCGAGAACCAACACGACTATATCCGAGTGTTCAGCCACTACCAAAGCCTCTGCTAACCGGTCATTCTTAACAGCAAGCGGCTCCACTCTGTCAAGATACAGGTGAGAACCCTGTGAATACAGAACTGTGGTATTTGCACCCACCTCATCCTGTATGCCCTCAAGTATCGTTGTATATCTTGACGCGGTTCCATGATAGTTGCCGATAAGTGCAACCCTGCTGTTAGCATCCGGCCCGATCACGCCTATCTTGTTAACCGCATTCTTATTAACAGGAAGAAAATCATCATTCTTAAGCAGTACCATAGCCTTACCGGCTACTTCTACTGCATAATCCCTGTGTTCCTTACACTCTACTTTTTCATAAGGAATGCTGTCATACTCGCTTCCGTCAAACAGTCCCAGCATAAACCTGGTCGTATACAGATGTATGCAGGCTTTCGTGATATCCTCTTCTGTCACAAGGCCGTCATTATAGGCCTTAAGCAGATGGATATAGGTATTGCCGCAGTTAACATCGCATCCTTTCTTAAGAGCCAGTGCAGCTGACTCCTCTATCGTCGCGGTTACCATATGATGTTCGTGGAAATCCCTTATGGCCCAGCAGTCTGAAACATAGTGACCTTCAAATCCCCATTCGCCCCTTAATATATCTTCCATTAGTTCCGTATGAGCGCAGCACGGTTCACCGTTCGTCCTGTTGTATGCTCCCATGACCGCCTCAACTTTGGCTTCCTTTACGCATTCCTCGAAAGCGGGAAGATATGTCTCATGCATATCCTTCTTACTTGCCTTGGCGTCAAATTCATGCCTTATGGCTTCCGGACCCGAATGCACAGCGAAATGCTTGGCACAGGCAGCAGTCCTCAAACATTCTCCATCGCCCTGAAGCCCCCTGACATAAGCAGCTCCAAGCTTCGATGTAAGGTACGGATCTTCGCCCAAAGTCTCATGTCCGCGTCCCCATCTGGGATCACGGAAGATATTCACATTGGGAGACCACATCGTAAGTCCCTTGTAGATATCCCTGTCACCATGCTCAGATACCGCATTATACTTTGCTCTTGCTTCTGTCGATACCATCTCGCCAACCTTCTTAACCATCTCATCATCAAAGGTTGCCGCCATTGCGATCGCCTGCGGAAATACGGTTGCCTGACCTGCTCTGGCTACTCCGTGCAGGGCTTCATTCCACCAGTTGTATGCCGGAATGCTCAGCCTGTCTATAGACGGAGAATCATATCTTAACTGGCTCGCCTTCTCCTCAAGTGTCATCATCCCTACCAGTGTTTCTGCTTTCTTTCTTGCTTCGTCTCGTGTCATATTATTCCTTTCTTCTCTTTGGGACACGGGGACGGTTCTTTTGTCCCACTATATTATTCCCAAAGACGATAAACATCACACCCGGTGTGACATGGTGGGACAAAAGAACCGTCCCCGTGTCCCATTTATCCTTTGACAGCTCCTGCCGTAAGACCTTCTACTATCTGGTTTGCAAATACACAGTATACGATGATCGTCGGAATGACCGCTATGACTATGGCTGCAAACATCTGACAATAATTTGTATGATACGGTCCGACAAACTTCGTAAGCGAAACCGGAAGCGTCTTCTTGGCTTCCTTGGAAATAAATACCATCGCAAGAAGGAGCTCATTCCAGTTACCTACGAATGACATAAGTCCCGTAACCATAAAGCCTGTCTTTGCAAGGGGAATACCCACTGTCGTAAACATCCTGTATACGGAACAGCCGTCGATACATGCCGATTCAAACAGCTCATCAGGTATACCTTCAAAAAATCCCGCCATGATATAGATCGTGATAGGCAGTGAAAAAGTAATATATGGAATGATTATACCGATAAGCGTATTACTGAGCTTTAATGATGAAAACTGTACGAACAGCGGAATAAGCACGCAATGTACCGGGATCATCATTCCTATCATGAAATATGTAAGTACAAGCTTACTTAACTTCCAGCGCATCCTTGCGATCGCAAATGCCGCCATGGCTCCGAAAATCATTGAGAAAAGAAGCGTTATCGAGCAGACGATGAACGAATTAAGCGTTGCTGTTCCGAGATGTCCCATCGTCCACGCGAAACTGTAGTTCTCAAACATAGGTCTTGCAGGAAGTTCCCATGGTGAGATCATAAGTACTGCGTCATCCTTTAGTGAAGTGATCACAACCCATGCAAGAGGCAACAGATAGATGATCGCAAGTAAAATAAGAAATGCATATATAAATCCGTGTATGACTTTTGTTCTATGGTTAGCTACCGAAATGGTTTCTGTTTTAGCACTCATATTTTCTTCCCCCTTACGATATTAGGTATAACTTTCTACCTTGACGAACTTGTTTATGAGCAAAGTCACCACAAGGCACATCACAAGCAGTACCACGCCAATGGCACATCCGTAACCCAGCTTGTTGAACTTGAACGCCTGCGTATACATGTGGGTTGCAAGAACATGAGCCTTGTCTCCCAAAAATCCCTCGGGGATCATATTATATACAAGATCGAAAAACTTGAGTGAACCGATGGCATTAAGCGACATGGCCGTTGCTATCATCGGACGTATGAGTGGAAGTGTGATCTTGAAAAATGCCTGTGATTTGGTACATCCATCTATGGCTGCCGCTTCGTATATATCACTGCTTATACCGGAGATCTGCGCCATATAAAGCATCATCGACTGCCCGACATACTGCCACAGAGCCACAAACGAAATGACTATTATCGGAAGTATGATGAATCCTTCGGTGTTAAACAGCCATTGCGGACCTTCGGTACAGTCGGCTATCCATCCGAAACTGGCCATCATCTGATTGATACCTAACTTCGGCGTGAAAATGAACATCCACAGAAGACCCAGGGCTGCCGAAGAAAGCACACAGGGCAGATAATATATGTTCTTGAAAAGGTTACGTCCGGCTCTGATGTTTGTCAGCAGAGCCGCAAGAAACAGTCCCATAATGAACTGCGTGATGATCGAGAAGACCATAAAGAAAATGGAATTCTTAAGAGCCGCCCTCATCGCCCTGTCCTTGGTAAACAGCTTAACGTAATTGTCAACTCCGGTGAACTTGATGGGATGCAGTGTTTTGTAATTACAGAAAGAGTAATACACCGCCTTACAGATAGGAATCAGCAGAACCAGCGTGAACAGAATGAACGCCGGAGCGATAAACATGATTATCGCCTTCTTGTTTCGTAACAGTTTGTCCATACATAACCCTCCCTTTATGATATTTCTGACCTTTATATAAGGTACCATTCCGTCAAATGATCCCCTATATAAAGGTCAGCACCTGAAATGCCAGGTGCTGGCCTTATTAACAACGTTCAGCTAAGATCTGATATCTTACCAAACATTCATCTCGTAGTATTCCTGGATAGGATCGAGTGCCTTCTCGGGATCGGTACCAGTGAATATATCAACGAAGCAGTTATCGAAGGTTGAGCCTGCCTCTGTATCATACAGTGACTCGTTGTAGAAACCGAAGGTTGAAGATGCATTCTTGAATACATCCATAACATACTTAAGCTCCGGAGGAGCAACCTTCTCGTCATACTGTACGCTCGTTACAGGGATCTTGCCGCCAACTTCAGCTGTATACTTGCTGGCTGTATCATCAACGAAATACTTGATGAGCTGAACTGCTGCATCAGGATACTGTGTAGATGCGCTCATGCAAAGTGAATCTGACTTAGCAATAACTCTGTTAGGATCTGCTGAAGAACCGTCAACTGCAGGGAATGCAAATACGCCAACCTTGTCAGCGAAACCTTCTGCACATGAACCGTTGATCTGACCGATAGCCCATGAACCCTGGATAAGTATAGCAGCCTCACCATTGTAGAATGCTGCTGTAGCTATATCATTGTCATCACCTGCTGCGGTCTTCTGGAAGTACTTGGAAAGTTCCTGGATCTGCTTACCAGCTTTTATAACCTTCTCATCTTTCCAATCTGTCTTGTGATCCTTGATGTCCTGAAGATTGAGGCCGTTCCTGTCGCACAGGTAACCTGCAACCATTGACAGACACCAAGCTGTACCTGCTGAAATGGTTATAGGGGTGTAACCCTTGTCCTGAAGCTTCTGGCATGCATCAAGAAGTTCTGAGAAAGTCTTGGGAACCTCTGCGCCTGCATCTTCAAACATCTCTGTGTTATAGAATACACAAGCTGCTGCGATGTTAAGAGGTATAGCATAGATACCAGGGCCGTCGCCGCCGTCATCACCGTATGTGCCGCCTGCAAATACAGCATCGCTGGTGAATGTCTGCTTCCAGCCGTCAGCATTAAGATAATCATCCATCTTGGCTGCTACGCCTGTTGTAGCATAGTCATTAAGGTTAGCACCGGGAGAAGCGATGAATACATCGGGAGTCTCGCCTGCTGTAACAAGTGCATTGAGCTTATCATAGTACTCCTCAAGGTTTGTTGTTATAGGAGTGCAGTGATACTTGCCTTCGAAATCCTTGTTGAACCTGTCAACTGACTGCTTGTAACCCTTGGTAATAAGGTCTTCTGATGCCTCAAGATCATCCCATACCATGAATGTGATCTCCTGAACCTCGCCGTCAGCTGCGGGTGCCTCAGCGGTATCCTCTGCTGCAGGCTCCTCTGCCGTGTCAGCTGCGGGTGCCTCAGCAGTATCTTCTGCTGCGGGTTCTGCCGGAGCTGATGTAGCCGGAGTATTGCCGCCGCAACCAGCGAGCATGCTGAGAGTCATGGCCATACTAAGACCGATTGCCAATAACTTTTTCATCTTCATATCTTTTCCTCCTGTTTACTAATAAATATAGTAACAAATTTAATACATTAACTATTTTAACCCTTTTATTTTACGCTTGCAAGACTTAATTTATTCATTAAACAAATTATATCGGATTTAACAAAAAAGAGCGGTTCCGGTTGTGGAATCGCCCTTTATTATATGTATAAATCACTTAACCTATGTGTTATTAATTTAAGCCTCTTTATCATCCTTCTCGAGGAGCTTGTAAACAAAGCCGGCCAGTGCAGCGCCTGCAAGAGGACCTACGATAAATACCCACAGGCATGAAAGTGCATCCCTTCCTGCAAAAATAGCGGGACCAAGACTCCTTGCCGGATTAACGCTGGTTCCTGTAAGGCCAATACCCAGAATATGTACAAGCGTAAGCGTAAGACCAATGATCAAGCCTCCGAATGAACCATGTCCTGCCTTCTTTGAAGTAACACCAAGAATGGTGAGTACGAAGATAAAGGTAAGGATTATCTCAACTATAAGTCCTGCCACTGCGCTTCCGTTCACGCCCGCAAGCCCGTTTGAACCGTAGCCTCCGGTCATATCGGTAACTCCACCAAGACCAAATATTGCAGCAAGCAGCGCTGTTCCCACTATCGATCCAAGGCACTGTGCAATAACATAGCATCCAAACTCACCGCCGCTGATACCGCCGTTCATGTACACTCCCAGCGATACAGCCGGATTGATATGGCAGCCCGAAATATTGCCTACGCAATAAGCCATCCCCACGATAACAAGGCCAAATGCAAGCGCCGTAAGCAAATATCCGCAGCCGTAGCTGCTGTCACAGCCCACCAGCATCGCCGTTCCGCAGCCCATAAACACAAGTACCAATGTACCGATAAACTCCGCTACATATTTCTTCATCCTAATCAGTCTCCCTTCTATATTAAGAATAATTACAGCGATGAACGCTATAAAAAATATACCACAATATTCCCTTCACATACAACTCATTCTTATAAAATCACAAGCGCATCCACTGACGGTATACCTTAAACACACCCCCTAAAACTTCACAACTTCCGGTGCTTTTGTGAATGAACTGAACGTTGCAGTCGCATCCTTGAAATAGAATACTTCAGTATTTCCGTCATCAGCCGAATACATGTCCTGTAATGACGGATATGCATCAAGCATTGACTGCCTAGCTTCCCTTCGGTCATCTTCAACCAGCGTACCGGCAACGCGCAGCCAGTCTCCATCCTTGAAAGCGCATATCTCAACCTTCGGATTGCTGTGGATCTGTTTGGAGACGTCTTTTGACTTGCCGGTCTGGATATACAGCTTACCTTCAAAGACGTTCACAGTACCGAAAGGCCTTACTCTTGCCTGGTCCCCATCGATCGTTGCAAGGTAATAAGTTTCTGCTTCTTTTAAGAATTTTACTACTTTCTCCATAATGATTCCCTCCTTGATTTATGTTGATATTTTGATATGTTTATTCATTCGTTAAAGCACTCTGCTGTATATTACTATACTGAGTCTTAATATGATCCGCAAGTGCTGCCGGACAGTCTGCCTGTAAGTATATCCCGTCTTCCTCAAAACGTTCCGAAATAACTTCGCCCTCCCTGTGGATACGGTCGATAAGATTCCCCTCGCTATACGGCAGGCGGATATCGATCATCAGGTTTCCTGCATTAAAGACCTTCTGCATCGCATCAAGCAGGTCATCAATTCCTGAGCCTGTCCTGGCTGAAATATAGTATCTGTCCTGATCCGGCTGATTTTGCATGAAAAGTCCCTTATCGCGAAGATCCGCCTTGTTATAAACGAAAAGTCTTGGAATGCCGTCTACATCAAGATCCCGCAGGGTTTCCTCAGTGACCCTCTTATGCGTTTCATGATGCGGATCGGAAGAATCCATAACTATGAGTATCACATCGGCATATCTTACCTCGGCAAGGGTTGACCTGAAGGCCTTGATAAGGTCATGCGGGATATTCTCTATGAACCCGACCGTATCCGATAAAAGAAACGGTCTTCTCCCGGGTATCGCGATCCTGCGCACCGAAGTATCAAGAGTTGCAAAGAGCATATCCTTTTCAATTACCTTCTTCTCTTCGACCCTCTCAGACATGGGATCGCTCATGTTAAGTAGGCAGTTCATAAGCGATGACTTTCCCGCATTCGTGTATCCGACAAGCGCAACATGTGGATATCCGTCCCTGCTCCTGCCCTTACGCTGAACATCACGTGTGCGTTCGATCTGTTTAAGTTCCTTCTTAAGCTCGGTTATTCTATGAGATATCTGACGACGGTCAAGCTCTATCTGCTTCTCTCCGATACCCTTGTTGGCCCGGCTTCCCCCTCCACCGCTCTGGCGTCCAAGGTGCTTCCACATGCCCGTAAGACGCGGCAGCATATACTGAAGATATGCGGATTCAACCTGGAGCCTCGCTTCACGGGTCCCGGCCCTTCTTGAAAAGATCTCTAGTATAAGATTGGTCCTGTCCCATACCGGAACTTCCACTATCCTTTGAAGGTTCTTCATCTGTGCGGGAGACAGATTCCCCAGGCACACAACATATTCGGCACATGTTGCTCCCACAAGATATTTAAGTTCTTCCGCTTTTCCGGAACCAAGCCATGTCGCGTTATCGGGATGCGGAAGTGACTGAGTTATCATTCCCGACACATTAAGATCACATGCCTCACACAGGCTTTCAAGCTCCTTCATCATCCGGTCGAATTCTTCGTCATCTTCGTTCATGCGGATCCCCGCAAGAACAACCGGGATCAGATCATCATTGTTCTTTATGTCCATACTGCTTCCTTTTGCGCTGTCCTTTATGAAATACTATATGGTATAATCACGACAGATGATATAATAATAATACTTACTTGGAGGAGGACTGATACTTATGAGAATACTTTTAAATCTTCTATGGATCATCTGCGGCGGCTTATTAAGTGCTCTTGGCTGGTGGATCACAGGATTATTATGGTGCATCACCATTATAGGGATTCCTGTGGGATTACAATGTTTTAAGCTTGCAAGCGTATCACTGAATCCATTTGGCAAGGAAGTAATAAACAGGGGCGGTGCAGGCTCTCTATTATTAAATATCCTCTGGATAATCTTTGGGGGACTTGGACTTGCCATAAGTAATGCTCTTCTTGGATTACTGTTGTGTGTAACCATCATAGGTATACCTTTCGGCCTGCAGTTTTTCAAGATAGCCAGAGTTGCGCTTACCCCGTTCGGAGCTGAAGTCGAGAGGGAGCATGTCTTTTAAAAGCAGCTCATCAATGATTTTACACTCCCGTCTCAAAAGACAATTTGCTACCGTCTTTTGTTTTCTTTACACGTATCTGCTGTTGGATATTATCCATGAGTTCTTCTTTGTGACTGATGATCCCGACCAGTTTGTTATTTCCGGAAAGGCTCATCAGTATATCCATTGCAGATTCCATGGACTTACGGTCAAGAGTGCCGAATCCTTCATCCACGAACAGGGCATCCATCTGTATTCCGCCCGAATTAGACGATACCTTGTCGGACAGTCCCAAAGCAAGGCACAGGGACGCTTTGAAGCTTTCACCACCCGAAAGATTTCCCACGGGTCTCCTGCGTCCTGTATAGTTATCAAGCACTTCCAGATTAAGGAAAGTATTGCTTTGCCGTCCTAACGAATCCTCCTGCCTGAACAACTCAAACTGCCCGTCACTCATTGGAAGCAGCCTTCTGTTTGCCGCAGCGATGATCCCGTCAAAACCGGCAGCCTGAATATACTGTTCCAACGTTATCTTTCCGTTTCTTGTCGTTCCCCTTACAAGGTTATATAATCTGATGCAGATTCCGTTCTCTTTTCTTGCTTTTTCAAGTTCCGCCTCTTTGGATGCAATCTTCTTATATTTATCCCCGTTACTTTGAATCCTGTTCTTTATTGAATTGACCAGCCCTCTTTTCTTTTCAACCTCTTCTTTTTGTGAATCACACTGTACAGTTAATGATCCGATATCAATAAGCTGACGGCCCTTAGCATCTTTTTTGGCAACTTCCAGCTGTTTTCTGTTTGCAGTCACTTCCTGCCTGTAACTGTTGATCTCTTCGTCAATCTCAGCGATCACACTCTCTGACACAACTGATCCAAGCATTTCATTAACAGATGCGAACCCGCTTTTTTTGACTGTCTCCTCAAGCTTATTCTTTCTGTTTTCTTCCTCTTCCTTCTCTTTTGACAGATTAGCGTTCAACGTTTTCAACGCCGATCTTACCGAAGCCAGAGCTTTGTCCGCATCCCTCTTTACATTATCCGAAAGCTCTATCTGATCCAGTATGGCTTTCTTCTTCTCAAGGGCTTTATCCATCGTGGATCTTGCGATCTCCCAGCTGTCATAACTTAACTTTGCCAGGGTGTTAAGCACAGCTTCTTTCTCTGCCTTGGCTGTCATGGTACTATGCTTTCTCTCTTCATATTCTTTCTTATCTAAAGTCAGTTTCTCGGTCTCACCGCCAAGCGCTTCTTCAAGAGCCTTCCCGGCTTCAGAAAGGGCTTTATTGTCATTCGTCAACTTATTCTGCTGTTCTGTATTTACGCTTATCTTATTCTTAACGATCCCCTGCGCCTCTTTTATGCCTTTTATAAAGTCATCCTGTTCTTTATATATATTGTCCAATCCAAGAAGCTTATTCTCAAGGCAGTCAAGGATATCAACCCGGAGCTGATCTTCGTATTGTACCAGTGCAGAATTCGCAAGTTCCGCTGCTGTATTGGCATCAGACTTCTCTTTCTGAAGCCTATCTTCCTCGTTCTTAAGTCTCTTAAATTCTTCTTCGGTAACAGCCGTATCCGGTATTTTTGCAAGTTCCGGATGATGCAGCGAACCACAGACCGGACACTTCTGTCCGTCCTCAAGCCCGGCAGCCAGTATACCGGCACGGCAGTCATCCAAGATCCTCTCTGCTTCTATCCGTTTAAGATTGGCTGCTTCATATGCATCAAACGCTTTTTTATATACCTTTTGTTTATCATCAAGATTTCTCTTCTTTCTCTCACTTTCAGGTATGCGGAAATTTATTATCTTATCAATATCATCTGCCAGATCCTTATATTTCTCGTTAAGAGCATTAGCCTGTGCAAGCTTCTCAGGCGTATCTTTAAGATCGTTTATGGCAGCCCTGAGTGACTTTACTTTATCCTTAAGCGCATCTTCTCTTTGCAACAATTCCTTTTCTTCATCAGCAAATCCTTCCACGGATCCCTTAAGCGCCTCGATCTCTTTTATCAGCTCATCCCGCTGCTTATATTTTTCTTCCTCTTCCTCTATCTTATCTATCATTTTCTGAAGTTTTTCGGCTTCCGGTTTATCTTTTTTCGCCTTATCCAGCGCTTTTAAGGCGTCATCGGCCTTTTTAATTGCTTCTTTTTCTTCATCTTCCCTGGCCTTTATCTGATTTTCAAGACCTCTGACAGATGCCTCCTTCTCTTTCCATGATAGATAAACGGGATTTACTTCCCTCGTTGCCTTCTTTTGTCGGCCTGACAGTGCTTCCTTTGCATCAATCTCTGTCTTCTTTTCTTTTAGTTCCTTTTCCTTTGCCTGCAGATCATTAAAACGTGTAATAAAATCATTATTTGTCTTAGCGGTTGCAAGAGCTTCTTTGCATTTCTCATATTCATTTTCGATAGCCGTTAATCTGTTACCTGCTTCCTCTAACCTGCTTTCATCCGATTTAACAAGACTCTCAATGACCTTCATGATTTCTTTGATATTCCATGCACTTCCGGACGTTTTCGCCATGTTCTGAAGATCACGCAGTTCATCACACAGTTCATCCTCCGGATCAATGATCACATCATCAAAATAGTGAACGATACTGCTTTCAATCTCTCCCTTTCGTCTTCCGCTTGCATCCATCCGGTCCTTGAGCTTAAATACCATGTTGTTATAACCACTCGTCTGAAAAATGGTACGCAATATCTCCGTACGCTGTTCCGTTTTCGCATTCAGCAGATTCCAGAATTCACCCTGTGCGATCATTGCTATCTGCATAAACTGCTTTGAATCCACATGCAGAAGTTCTCTGATGACACCCGGTTCTTTCTCTGTTCCGTCAACGTTTCTGAGTCCCTCAACTGTCGTCCCGTCCGGATAAAAGAATGTGACTTTTTCAGATTCTTCAGTTATCCTGCCGTTCCGGTTTATGCGTTCATACGATGGTTCACGATATATATGGTAGTTTTTCCCCTGATGTGAAAAATAAAAATCAACAAAGCTCTTTACAGAGTCTTGCGCATATTCGCTCCGCAGTTTCTTTTCGCTGCGGTACGTGCCACTGGTCTTGCCATATAATGCAAAACATATCGCATCAAAGATCGTCGTCTTTCCTGCTCCGGTATCACCTGAAATAAGAAACAGGCCCTTTTCTTCAAATCCGGTAAAGTCTATTTCCGGCATCTTATCCGCATATGGTCCAAATGCGCTTATTATCAACTTAATCGGCTTCATGCAATACACCCGCCTCTCTTGCTGCCATCCTCATGATATCCATTTCTTCCTCGGTGATCTCACAACCGTAAACCTGCCTGTAAAAATCACTTATCAGCTCATCAAATGATCTGTTCTCTGTCATTTTCGATATATCCACCTGTTCCATCGCCCGTGTGTGTGAATTGTCATAGTCGATCTTTACGGTGTTTGGATATATCTGTTGAAAAATTCCCATTGCATCATTGATGATCTCTTCATCTGTAAGCGTGGCGTAAATATAGTCGTCCGATGAGACAACATTTTCCCTGTCGAGCAATTCCCTGATCTTACCTCTTAAGTGCCTCATATCTCTTTTGGGTTTTAAAGGTATCAGTTCAATATCAACTTTCCCCTTCCCGTTTAATGTTATAAGCGGCACGGATTTATCGTTATTGACTTCACTCAACGAATATTTAAGCGGGGAACCGGAATATCTGATCTCTTTGCGTCCGACATGCTGTGGTGAATGTATATGGCCAAGAGCCACATAATCAAAACTGTCAAAACAGTCATACCCTATCTTTTCCACAAGTCCCACACTCTGTGTTCCGATACTTTCAGATCCGCTAAGGGCAGGATCCTCGCTTTTGCCTGTCACAAACTGGTGGGCTACAAGCACGTTCTGCTTCGTATCATCAATATCTGCATTATCAAGGATGACTTTTACAGCATCATTATATGACTCTATCTTTGCTTCCGGATGATAACGCCTGACCTGCGATGCTTTCACAAAAGGAAGCAGATATATTATTACCTCTTCTTTACCTGTATTCAGGGTGTGCTTATACAGATCACCCTCATATCTGGTTGATATAAAAATATGATTCGTTTCGAACAGATCACTGCCATAATTCAATCTTTCGTCGGAATCATGATTGCCGCTTATCATAAAAACATAAACATTTTTCTTCGCCAGACTGCTTAGAAAATAGTCAAGCATCCGGGTTGCTGCTTCACTGGGAATCGCCTTATCATAAACATCACCGGCGATCAAGATCGCATCAACTGAATGCTTTTCCACCATCTCCAGCAATTGATCCAGAATATACTGTTGATCCTCTATCAGGTCAAAATCCCCCAATGACTTTCCCAGATGCAGATCACCTACATGCAGTAATTTCATATACTGATCTCTCCGTTTGGTTATTTTCTTTTATTTCTCCTGTATTCTTCAATAGTTTCTTCGATCGTATTGTAATCTCTCTCAAAAAGTTCATTGCAGACCTGCTTCCATAGGATGTCATGATCAATCCGTTCAAGCAAAGCCTGCTGTACAAAATATTTGCTTTTCCGCGGATACCTGGGCAGACCATTAATGCTAAGCAGGTTATTAAGTTCAATACGCCACAGGATCGATATCTTGCAATCATCTTTTACTTTGGGATTTTCTACGGGTTCTCGTAAGATATAGAAATCAGCATTGCTGTCCTTATCAGCCTCTACCGTGATTATCCCCCAATGCTTCGGCACATGCTCAGCTATATGTATCGCATGAGAGCTGCCCGCAACTATGATATTTCTGTCATAGTACATATCATAATTCTTAACCTGCTTCTTAAGCCGTGCATATGTATCAGCGTCGCTCTTTATCTCTATGCCATACAGCTTTTCCTCGGTTATCATTACGACATCCGCTCTTGCCCTGCCTGTCATCTTTTCCTCAAGTATTCTGACTTTTCCATAAGTCTCTTCAAGAAAATCAAACAAAGGCTCCCGTATATCTTTATCAAGAAGTATCTGCTTTTCCATTTATTAAAATAGATCTCAATTGAAATGCGAATGGCTTACTATCCATTTCTTCAGTTTTATCTGAAGCCAGAACCCGTATATTCCTAAAGTGATCAGCGTAAGCAGGAACCACTTGATCCAGTTACCGAAGAGACCGATAGCCGTACCGTCAAAAGTCAGCCTCTCGCCGTTGATCACTGTATGCTTGGCTTCCCAACCATAAACCATCGTATATGCCCAAGGCAGACATATCCCAAGGGTTAAGATCGTGACAAGCATTCCAAGTAACCGGTATCCAATAAGTTGGAACAAACCTACGTCAAAATATGATTCTTACATGTCAACCTCCTCTTTCTACTGTTTCCTTTCTATACTCTCTGTTCCCATGTACGACCGCACTTCTGACACTCGAAAGTCAATACCCTCCGGCCCCTGTATCCAAATGCTGTCAGGAACATATCAAGCTGCTCTCATTTTTAAACGAGTTATATACATTTTATCATATTTCAGTCTGCAAATAAAAAGTCAAGCTTATTTTTGCGTATTATTTGATGTTTTTATGCTTGTATTTTTGGCACAAAAATAAGACCGCCTTAACACCGGCCACTGTTGAATATCCGATGTTTACTGTGTTTCTTGATTAA